>CALBMC010000088.1 GCA_937895685.1 uncultured bacterium
ATTTTATGAAGTAAAAATTAAAAGAGACATAATAAATATTCCAATAATAGAAACGCAAGAAATTGGTGACACTTTTGTTATTTCTCTTTATAACTTCAACGCACGAAGCAGTGGGGAATTTCAAAAAGAAATAAAGAACTTTGCAAAAAATAAAAACTATAAAAATTTAATACTTGATTTAAGAGGAAATCCTGGTGGTTACCTAGATGCGTCAGTTGATATGGCAAGTTACTTCATTCCAAAAGGAGAAGTTGTGGTAAGCGAAAAATATGGACCAACAAGCGAAGAAAAATATTACAGAAGTCGTGGATATGATGACCTTGCAGGAAAGGAGTTCAATATGGTTGTTCTGGTTGATGAGGGAAGCGCTTCTGCTTCTGAAATACTTGCGGGCGCACTGCAAGACTACGACGTTGCAACAATTATAGGTAAAACAACTTTCGGAAAAGGTTCTGTCCAAGAATTAATTTCTATCACAAACGAAACCTCAATAAAACTAACAGTTGCAAAATGGTATACCCCAAAAGGAAAGTCCTTTAGTGGAGTAGGGTTAGAGCCTGACATTATCTCTGAATACAAAGAAGGAGACATCGATACCCAACTAAATGACGCTGTGGAATTCCTAAAAAATAAATAAAAGAGATTTTGGTTAATTTTGGACAAAACCTTTTAAAAAGCTTAAAATAACCCAGCAAGAAGAAATTGCCTATTAAAAGACATAATTTATTCAAGAAATGAAAGTAGTACTTCTAAGAGATATACCCAAAATTGGACGTCGAGGAGAGACCAAAGAAATAGGTGACGGATACGCAACAAACTTTTTGATACCTAAGAAAATGGTGGCAAGAGACGGTAGTCCTGACGCAATGAAAGTAAAAAGAGAAATTGAGGAGAGAAATCAGCATAAAATAATAACTGGAAAACTAGAAGAAGAAACGATAAAGAGTTTAGCTGGAAAAATTGTCTCAATAAGCTCAAAGGCAAATAAAGAAGGACACTTATTCGCTCAAGTTAAAAAGGAAGACATCATAAAAGAGGTTGAAACAACTTACGGAATAGAGTTGCTTGAGGAAAATATACAACTAGAAGAGCATTTGAAAACAGTAGGAGATCACGAAGTTAAAGTTTCAGGAAAAAATAAAAACTTCCAAGTAAAGATAGTTGTTCAGATAACAAGTAAGTAAATAAAAAATCTCGACTTAAGTCGAGATTTTTTATTATGTGAAGAGTTTAGATAACGTTAACTTTTTTCTTTGAAGAAGTTGTTCCGTCAAAGTTTTTCTTTCTCATGTTTGAGAATTTAACCTTTCCATCCGCTGTTGCATAAAGAGTATAGTCTTTACCAGCACGAACACCCTTACCAGCTAGGTATCTTGAACCTCTTTGTCTTATTATAATGTTCCCAGCGATAACACTTTCACCATCATATTTCTTAACCCCAAGGAACTTTGGGTTTGAATCTTTAAGGTTTGAAGCTGTTCCACCGGCTTTTCTATGTGCCATACTAAAATGATATAATTAATTTAAGTCCTAGTAATATACAGGAAAAAGACAGAATTTGCAAGGGGTAAAATAAACACAAACCAGCCTATATGTCTACACTACCAAAAATCAATAAAAACCTAGTTTCTGGGCTCTTTTTGGGCCTTGGAATAGGCCTTTTGGCCTCCTATTTGGCCCTTGGAGGGGCCCAAAACGGGAAAGGTATCTATATAACCGGAAACATAGTCCCCATCGATTCTATCCAAAGCGGAGACTCAACTCTAAGTGGAAAAACCTTAGGGAGTTACCTGGCCAGCCGAAGTGGGACCAAATACTACCCAGCAGGATGCAAGTCAGCCAATAGGATAAAAGAAGAAAACAGGATCTGGTTTACAAACAAAGAAAGTGCCGAAAGCGCCGGTTACGAACCAGCTTCAAACTGCTAAATGCCCACAATGAATCACGTGGCAATAATGAAGAAATCATGGGGTTTAATCCCAAAGATTTTATCAGGAGAAAAAACAATAGAATCAAGATGGTATGTTACCAAACGTAGTCCTTGGAACAAGATATTTGAGGGCGATATTATTTATTTTAAAAATTCTGGAGAAAAAGTTGAGGCCAAAGCTTTTGTAAAAAAGGTTCATCAATTTAATTTTGAAAATAAAAAACAAATAGAAAAAGTTATTAAAAAATACGGTAAAGAGATCTGTCTAATTGAGCCAAATATCAACAAATGGGGAAGGGTACCCAAATATGCAATTTTAATGGAATTGAAAAATCCAACAGAAATAAAAAACCAATTCAATATAAACAAGAAAGGATTTGGATCTAGCTCAGCCTGGATATCAATCAAAAATATAAGATCTATAAAAATAGAAAATAATAATTAGGTTAATAAATTAATGAGGGAATACAAGGCGCTTTTTTATATTATAGTCGCACAATATACCTTTTGCGACATACTTATAGCTATAAAGCCAGGCAAACAAAAACCGCCCATTTAAGTGCGGTTTATTATATCTTCAATCAAATCCTTTTAAGGATACTTGATATTAACCTCAAACAATTTTAATTGCCTTCCTTTATACTTATAATAATCTCCAGCTTTTATTAAAATTGTATCTCCCATCCCAACATCAATTTGATCAGAACTTGTATCCTCACGGATTATAGTAAAAGTTCCGGTACCCCATTCAACCCTGTAAACACGAACTCCCTTTTCAACTTGTTTGAGTGGGTGTTCAGTTGCTTCTATAACCTCAATTAAATTGAAATTTAAATCTGGAGAATCAATTACTTTGATTCCGTGAAATTTTTCACGAGAGAAAACCATATCAACTGTTGGCCAAATTTTCCCAGAAGTTAATTTAGATAAATTACTTATGGGATAATTTCCCGACAAATTAGAAAAATATTCTTCTACAGTTGGACCAATGTCAGAATATTTTTTTGCAATTTCAGTTAATTCTGCCAGTTTTTCATCTGAAATATTTTTGAAATAACTTTTGACCATTTCAAGTCTATTTTCATCATTTATGACAACCTTTTTTTCAAATTTATTTTCAAAATAAAAACCCTGACATA
>CALBMC010000089.1 GCA_937895685.1 uncultured bacterium
ACTTCATGAAGTAATTAGAATTTCAACTCTTTTGGTTTCAATTCGAGATATGGGATATTCAAAATCTGCTTCACTTCTGACTGTTCCGTTTTCGACGGTTGTGGGTCTGTCGCTAGGTATTTTCCTGCAAAATTCTTTTAGCTACATTTTACAAAGTAACGGGGAGCTAATTCACATGCTCTCTGCGGGATTATATTCGTTGGTAATAACAGATCTATTTTTGTGGATTAAAAATAGATTTGGCATAAATAAGACAACCGTGTTTCTTGTAGTTTTGGGATTCTTGCTCGCAATGGCACTATCGGTCCCTCACTCTATTTAAGACTTAAAATCGTTGCAAAACGGGTTTTTTTGTTGTAATGTATAAAAATCCTGACAAATTATGCACCCACCCGCCTGCCAGCGCCTGACGTCGCAGACAATGGCGGGCAGGTAGCTCATCGATATGTTTTATACTTATGTATTAAAAAGTACTAAAGATGATAAATTATATATTGGTTGGACTAATGATTTAAAGAAAAGACTTTTAAATCATAACAGTGGAAAAGTAGAAGCAACAAAAGACAGAAAACCGCTAAACCTTATATATTATGAAGCTTGCAAAAGTAAGGAAAAAGCGATAGAAAGAGAGAAGTATTTTAAAACAGGGTTTGGTAGGAATTTTTTAAAAAACAGAATTTAAACATTGCACCCATAGCTCAGATGGTAGAGCAGCTCCCTTTTAAGGAGATGGTCCTAGGTTCGACTCCTAGTGGGTGCACAAAATGAAAAAAGAAATAATTGTTATTCTTGAGGACATTCGTTCTGCTGAGAATGTTGGTTCAGTTTTTCGTTCCGCCGATGCTTTCGGTATAAAAGAGGTTTTTCTTGTTGGAATAACCGCACAACTAAATGATCGTTTTGGTCGTCCAAACAGTAAGATTGCCAAAACCGCTCTTGGGGCCGAGAAGACTGTTTCGTCTAGATATTTTAAAACAACTAGAGAAGCGGTGAATGAGGCCAAGAATTTAGGTTATGAAGTTTTTTCTCTAGAAATTTCTGAAAGTTCCGAATCAATTTTTGAAGTAGAAAAAACAAACAAAATGGCTATTATTTTAGGAAATGAAGTATCCGGAATATCAAAAGAAGCAGAGGGTTTGAGTTCTAAAATTATAGAAATACCAATGCAAGGACAAAAGGAATCTTTAAATGTTTCCGTGACGGCTGGTATTGCGATGTTCTATCTTTCTATTCAATAAAATCTCTTTTTGTAACATCCTCGGGTCCGTAGGTTTCTCCGGTATCAAGAGGAGTTGGTGGTTTTAGGAAGGGATCTTCATCAAGTCCGTATTTTGCTTCATACTTTGCTGGACCTCCCGTTAGGAGCCATACAAAAAACAGAAGAAAAAATCCCCCTAATAAAAACTTTAAAAAATCTTCTCCATGCATAATTATTTTTGGTGTTTGGAGCAGAAGTGCGAACTTCTACCTCCGATTATTTCTCTCTTTATAATACCATTACATCCTTTTAAATTACACTTTTGTCCTGTTTTTCGATAAGCATTGTGGTTGTGATGAAATTCTCCGTGTTCTCCGTCTATGTTTCTGTAATCACTAGTTGAGTCTCCGCCGAAATCAATTCCTTTCCTCAGAACTTCAATCATTGCTTTGTATATTTTAGGAAACTCGTCTTTTTTTATATCTGAAACTTTTCTTTTTGGGTTAATTCCAGCGAGCCACAGAAGTTCGTCAGAATAAATATTTCCAACTCCAGCAACAACACTCTGGTCAAGGAGGACGCTTTTTATTTTTCCAGTCTTCTTTTTTAGAAGTCTTTCCTTTAAGTCTAGGGCGGTGAAAGACTTCTCTAGTGGTTCTGGACCAAGATGAGATAAGTGCTTTGAGGTTTTTATTTCGTTAGTTTTTTCAATGGCTATTTTCCCAAATTTTCTCGTATCACAGAAAACCAAATGTTTATCATTATTTAGAATAAAAACAGCTCGAACAAATCTGTTATATGGGTCATGAAGACTTTTCCGTTCATCTTTTGCTGGCTTCCAAGCATTTTCTTTTTTGTTATATTCATATTTTCCATATATCAAATGACCAGTCATTTTCAGGTGGACAAGAATTGTTTCTCCGTCGGACAGATGAATTAATATGTTTTTTGCCCTTCTTTCTGCTTCAATGATTTTCTTTCCAACCACTCTTTTTTTGAAATTCAAAAAATATTTTGGATTTTTTATAGTCTCCTTTTGGCGGGGGTCTTTTGTTTTTAGATTTGTCCAAACATCAAGCACCCTTAGTCCTTTCACTGTTTTATTAAGTCCATTTACTGTTGTTTGTACCTCTGGTAGCTCTGGCATATATGAATAGGTTATAGGGAATAGTGGGTGGGGGCAAGTTTTGACACTGTTCTTGTTTATGGTAATGTGATAAAAATTTTGAAAAATGAGTCAGATAGTTTTTACCGTTAAGCCAAAAGATGGTTTTGATATTTTTGAGTACAAACTTTCAATTTATCAAGACTATTATTTGAGAATTATCCGTATCTTAGATGCGGCCTGTAAACTTCAGGATAAATATTTTCCAGAGGAAAAAAGATCCCTTTGTGCTCTGGTCATACTTTTTCCTTATGATGGTTATATTTTCCCTTTTCCGGTGTTTCAACTCAAAAGAGAAGATGGTTTTAAAGAACCAGAAACTAAATACCGTGGAAGGATTAGGAATGCCATAGAAAAGGTTACAAGGATTTGGATTGATAATTCGGAATCCTCCTTTGAGGGTCGTGATTTTGAAAATGGTAAATATGGTGGAGGTAGAAGAGTTGAGTCTTTGATTATAGGGGTGAGCGCCTTTAAAGAAAAAATAGACGATGCCGCCTCATTTGCCACAGGAATGGTTCTCGGTGATAAAAAACCCGAAGAAATTAAAGTCTCTGCCCATAAAGAAGGATTGAAAATTGATAATGAGTTCTATAAAGAATTAGTTGAAATTGCCTTTTAGTCTCCATCTTAAAAAATTTAATCCCGCGATGATGCGGGATTTTTTAATTAAAGTTTTTTTGTCCCAGTATTTTTATTGCTTCTTTTACCCGAGCGCTAGTACCAACAGTACTTTCAGATATTCGTTTTACCGCCCCTCGTGCTTCATCTAGTGAATAACCAAGTTCTTCGAGAACAGCAATAACATCGGACTCTTCTGAAAGCTCTCCTTTTTCTGCGGTATGTCCAAGAAGGGCAAGCTTGTCACGAAGTTCTATAACAATCCTCTCCGCTGTCTTTTTTCCAATTCCAGAGACTTTTGTTAAGTATCCGGTATCTCCAGAACCAATGGCTCTTTTTAGAGAATCAATCGCCCCAATTGAGACGATTGAAAGAGCGGACTTTGGCCCAACACCAGAGACAGAAATAAGCATTTCAAAGAATCGAAGTTCATCTCCGGTTTCAAACCCATACAGATCCAGAGCGTCTTCTTTTACATTTAAGTGAGTTAGAAGGGATATTTTTTCTCCTATTTTTTCAGAATTCCTTGCCATTGTGTCTATTGGTACAAACACACGAAATCCAATACCGTGAACATCCACAATAATAGACTTGTCGGTTATTGAAATTAATTCTCCTTCAATTCGTCCTATCATAATTATTCAAATTATAGCAAAAAAGTCTGTAAACCATCATTTGAAAGATAACTTTACAAAACCAAAAAATCAGGTTAAGATAGACAAATCAATCGTCCGTGTCTCGGCGTGCGATAAAATCTAAAATAACTAATTAAAAATAAATGGCAATTACAAAATCAGCTAAAAAGGCAATCCGAGTTTCTAAGAGAAAGAAGGTGTTCAACGACAGAAAGAAGAAAATAATGAAAGATGAAATAAAGAACGTTGAGAAACTGTCAAAATCTGGAAAAATGACCAAAGAAGCGGTTGCAAAAGCTTACAAAGCAATTGATAAGGCGGTGAAGAAAGGAGTTTTGAAGAAAAACACAGGAGCTCGCCGAAAATCAAAGATTGCAAAAATGGCAAAGTAACAAAAAACCACCCAAAGGGTGGTTTTTTGTTTATATGTTAGAATTGGTTTATTAGAAATAAGGTACTTAATTTTTATGTCACATTTAATTGAATTTTACGGAGAAGAATGTCCTCATTGTATAAAAATGAAACCAATGATAGAAAATCTTGAAAAAGAACTTGATGTGAAAGTTGATAGTCTAGAGGTTTGGCACAATGATGAAAATTTGAAATTACTAGAAACCCACGACAAAGGATTTTGTGGAGGAGTTCCATTTTTGATAAACACACAGACAGGGAAGTGGATATGTGGAGAAGCGACAGAGGAAGAATTAAAGGCTTGGGCAAAAGAATAATATGTTTGGAATGAAATTTGAAAGTTTTGAAGAAAAGAAAAGTGAAATTGCACAACGCTCTTTGAAGGTAGAAAAAGATATAGAGTCAAAGAGAAAGATAATGGAAGAAATAGAAAATAAATGTTTTGTAACAGGAGTATCTTTTGAAGAAATAATCTCACCATTTGTCTCAAAGATAGAGGAGGAAGGTCTTTCACCGGAATATTCTATAGACAGAGACAAGATGTCTCGTTTTTTTGATAGTGTTTCAAAGTTTTTTGACAAAGAGACAACAGAAGATTTTCTTTCTAACTATAGAATGAACGAATGGATTGGTGGTATCCTTGTGAATGAAAAATTAATAAGTCTTAAAAATTCAGAAAAAAAAGGAAGATTTGCACAAGATTATTTACTTGCATTGCAAAATATGGAAGAGGGAGATAAAAAGGAGATGATGAAGAAAAGAGCGCTGGAACTTAAAAATGAATTTATTCTACACAACATAAAAGGGTCTGACTTGAAAAAAATAAATTCTTTTATAGAAGAAATCTCAAAAGACGAGGAAAGCCTGCCTCCTTCACTTCAAACTGTTTAGTTTGGTTGACATAAATTCCTTTACTGATATGCTCATTTTGCGACTGATCCCGTCGTTCAATGGATAGGACATGAGTTTGCGGAACTCAAAATCCAGGTTCGACTCCTGGCGGGGTCACCTTTTAGAGAGTTAATTCGAGCACTCGAGAAGCGTCAGGGTAATATTTCCATAGTTCTGCATAGCTACAGAATTTCGAGATACGCGATATAATTAAAGTTATGAATCAACTCAATGACTACAACGAAATAAGCGATTTGTACAACTTGAGTAACACAAAATCAGACAAGTTGTACTCAATATTGCCAACGGTGTTGAAAATATCCGAAACGAAAGATAATCTAAAAACAGTTCTTGATCTGGGATGTGGAAACGGCTTTTTCACTTTTGCACTTGCAAAAAAGTATCCGAGCTCAAAAGTAATTGGTATTGATAATGCTGAAAAGCAAATTGCTGCCGCACAAGAAATACAGAGAAATGCAGAGATAAAAAATATTAATTTTATCCTTGGAGACATTACGGTTGATGTATTACCAAAGTCAGACTTGATTGTTGCGCCATTTGTTTTTGGCTATTTTGATGGCGAGAGGCTGCATGAAGCCCTTAAACATATCTTTAACGCACTGGAGAAAGATGGGGTGCTTGTGATTGTTTTGGACAACCCTATAGGTATTGATAACAGCAGGTTCGGAGCCAAGAAGACTTTCAGTAATGGGGTCTTGTCGATAGAGCTTTTTGATACAGACAATATACATATAACGACTTTGAAAGCTATCCATCATGATATTGATTCCTTCAAACAAAACCTTGCAGAGACTGGATTCAAGGATATAACGGAGTACCATCCTATTATTGATAAAACAGGGCTTAATGCTCTGGGAGAATCTTTCTGGAACGGCTACACTGAAAACTCAGAACTTGTATACTTGAGTTGTACTAAATAATTTCTATGAAAACATCCATTACCAAGCAATTTAAATTTGAAGCAGCGCATTCTTTACCAAATCATGACGGTAAGTGCAGAAACCTGCATGGGCATTCCTATGTTCTCGAGGTGACAGTTTCTGGTTCAATAATCCAGGACGGCCCAAAGGAAGGAATGGTTATGGATTTTGTTGATTTATCACATGTCGTTGAAAATGAAATCGTATCGCAGTGGGATCATAAATTTCTAAACGATGTGTTGCCTTTTACCACAACAGCAGAAAACCTGGCAGCAGAATGCTTTAAAAGGATTGAAGCAAAAGAAATCAATGTGACGAAAGTAAGGCTTTGGGAGACGGCTAAATCATTTGTTGAGGTTTCTAAAGAATAGGACGCTCGAGAAGGGTCGAAATGGCATACTGAAAATATTAAAAATAACCTTGCAGGGCATTGATCCACGGGGTTCCATCTCGAGAAGGCTCACCTTTTAGAGAGCGCTCGAGTAGAGTCGTTTAGCAAATTTTAATTACAGCGATATAATACAAATATGTCCATCAAGATTACTTATTTCGTACACGGAACCACGACTGACAACGAGCAGCATATTTCCTCTGGTTGGAAGGATGTTGAGCTTTCAGACCTCGGCGTGAAGCAGTCCAAAGAACTCACCGAGCAAACGAAGAACATGAAGTTTGATATTGTTTTTTGCTCTGACCTTAAGCGCGCTCAAGATTCAGCGAAACTCGCGTGGGAAGGCCAATACGAAATCATTCCTGATGCCCGCCTTCGCGAATGCAACTACGGAGACTTGAATGGGGCCTCGTCAGATATTGTCGAACCAATGCAGGAAGAGGAATGCATTGAGAAACCATTTCCAAACGGCGAAAGCTGCGAAGATGTGAAGACCCGTATCGTGGACTTTGTTACATTCCTTAAGCAAAACTACGAAGGAAAGCATGTTGCAATTGTTGGACATAAAGCACCTCAACTTTCGCTTGACGTTCTTTTGAAAGGAAAGACTTGGAAGGAAGCTCTTGCCGAGGACTGGCGTAAGACCAAATCTTGGCAGCCAGGGTGGGAATATGAAATCGCTTAATTAAGCATTAATTTGTAAACGCTCGAGAAGGGTCATTGTGATATTATAAAAAGGTGTAAATTAGCCTTAGGGGGCAAGGAATCGAAAGGTTCTATCTCGAGAAGGCTCACATTTTTGTGATGTAGGCGTGCCCATACACTTTTTGATTAAAATGTGTGGGGGTAAAATTACTATCGAGGTCACAGTTTAAAAACCCACCAATTTGGTGGGTTTTTAAAATCCTAGTCTTTCTAATAATTCCTCAAAAAAACTTTCTTCTATAAGTTTTTTTGGTAAGTAACCAGAGAGTGCCATTTCTATTTTTTCTAAGTCTACGTCTTCTGGTATCGGTATAGAAATTAGGGGAATGAGAGCCTTATTTGAGTCTAGCAACAGACTTCTTTTATCTTCTTTTATCCAAAAAGATTTTATTGTTGAGTATGGGTAAACCATCTCGTCTATATGAAGCCCATTTTCATCGATCAAAAAAGTTGCTTCGTCAGGGTTTCTTATTGAAAAGAAAAATAGACAACTTGTTGCAACAACAATAAATATTGCAAACATTATGTTTTCATTTATTACAGAAATAATTACTCCACAGATAGCAATCAAGCCAACCAGCCAAAACCAGTCGTTTGTTCTACTTTTCTTTTCATATTCGTGCCCAATCCAAGATATATTTACCATCCCGTATTATTTTAGCACCTCAAGACATTTTTGCACTAAAAATCTGTGAAATCTCTTCTTGCGTCTGAAACTTCTTTTTCAAAGGTTGTTTTTATTTCAGATATCTTTTCTTCTCGTTCCTTTCTTTTTTGTTCTACGAAATCCCTGAAGTGATCTGCTCCTAGTCCTTCTTTTATTTTTGTTTTCTCACCTTTCATAGCTTCTTCGATTTCTTGGATATCTCTATCTTTGCTTTCTGCACAAAGAGATATTTTTTCAGATACCTTTTTACTTATTTCATTTTCAAATGATTCAAAATAAGTTTTTTTATTTTGACTGTACTCAGTAAGGTAGGAGAATATTGCATTTCGATACTCTTCATTTACAAGGTCTATTGATGAGTTTCTTTTTTCCAAGGCACTAAAAACCCTGTTTTTAAATAAATTAAATTCAGTTTTGTTTTCTTCTGATATTTTTCCCTCCAATTTATCAAACTTCTTTTCTATAGAAGAGGTCACCTCCGCCCTTTTAGAGTAGATATAAGAATCTTCTTTGGCCCATGCTTCTTGTAGGGAAGTTGTTTTCTCTGTGAGAGATTCATTTGATGAATTGGCAACAAAGAGAACCTTTTTTCCTAATTCATTTTCTATTTTTTTTAGTCTTTCACAGGACTGGTTTTCCATCGACGAAGAAACAGTGGCTTTTTGTCTTTCCAGGATGTTTTTCTTAAAGCTAAAAGCCTTTGCTTCAGCGACGCCAGAAAAAACAAAGTTTAATACTAGTGCAAAAAATATTATTTTTTTAGCATTGTTATTCTTCATAAAAACTTATTTTAGCTAACTCATCAAAAGTAGAGTTTTCAATTTCTTCAAACAACTCATCTTCTTCATTTGGAATAGACAATGAAAGTGAATCATCTTCTATGTCTTTTATTATTTCATTTGCAAGAGAATTCTTACTATTACCAGATATTTCTGGCATTCCAACTATTATTGCAAGCGCTATTGCGATTGTTGCCGGAGCGATTTTGAAAAGAATAAATCTTTTTTGAAGAAACCAGACAGGGTAGGAGTAAGGGCTTTTTATCGGTCCCTGTTTTATTATTTCTTTTTTGTTAATTATTTTTTGAATAACCAAATCAAAACCTGCTCTATCTGGAGAGAGAAGGATGCTAACTTTTTTTAGCGCGTATTCAATTTTATCTTCTTCTTTTTTTATCATAAATATTTTTCTATATTTTGTTTGTTTTCTCGAATTTTCTTTATTCCTCTAGAGCAAAGTTGTCTTATTGCCATCTCACTTTTTCCCATGATATCGGCGATTTCTTCTATCTCTAGTTCTGAAAAGTATCTCAGTTCTACGGCCTCCCGCTCTGCTTCTTTCAGTTTAGATAATTCTTCTCCTATAGCCTTGAGAAGTCCGGTGTCTTTTATTTCTAACTTCTCTCCTTTATTGTCCGCTTCTTTCATTATTAATTCCTCGTCTCTTATAACTAATCTGTCTTTGCTTCTCCAGTGGTCAGTTATGGCGTTCTGTAGGGATCTAAAGAAATAGGCTTTTGAAATTTCTCGAATTTGTCCTCCCTTTATTTTTTCGAAAACTCGAACAAAGACGTCTTGTGTCAGGTCTGTTGCCATTTCTCTGGATCTTAGTTTTGATAAGGCATATCGGAAAAGTGGGGAGTATAGTTTTTCATAAATCTGACTATAAACACCAATCTCTCCCTTTATCAGACTATCTAAGTCCTTCCTAAGGGCGTCATTTGTCTCTTCTCTAGTCATATAACGAGCTTAGAACTCACGGCCGGGGCGGCAAAAGCACCGGGCGGCGGCGGCTGAAGCGTCGGGCCG
>CALBMC010000090.1 GCA_937895685.1 uncultured bacterium
GAAAATGGATCCAGTTACCATAAACGAGGATGATCTTACATTTATGTTAACTCCACGTCTTAATGCTGCGGGTAGAATGGACACTCCTTATTTGGCGTATAACCTACTTGTTTCGCAAAAAGAAGAAGAGGCTGAGGAATTGGCTGAGAAACTTGAAGGGATGAACACAACTAGAAAGACTTCTGTTGCCCAAATAATGAAGGAGGTTAAGAAGAAAATGACAGAAAGAGATATTCCTAAGGTTTTGGTAATAGGAGAGCCTAATTGGAGAATAGGAGTCCTGGGGCTTGTTGCGTCAAAGATTGTTGAAGAATATAAAATCCCAGTTTTTACTTGGGCTCGCAATGGAGATGGTTTGATAAAGGGTTCTTGCCGAGGTTTTGGTGGGGTTAATGTCTTTAAACTTATGGAGCTTGCAAAAGATGAATTTAAAGGTTTTGGTGGGCATTCTCAAGCCGGAGGGTTCTCTATTTCAGAAGAAAATATTTTCTTCTTGGAAGAGAGATTAAATGAAAAAGTTTCTCTTTTGGGTGGATCATCGGAAGAAGAAAATTCTTCTAATGATCCTATAAGTATTTCTCTTTCAGAGATCGATATTTCTTTTGCCAAGAAAGTTAATGCTTTTGCTCCTTTTGGGGCAATGAATCCGAAACCAATATTTGAGATTGTTGATGCTAAGATTTTAGAAACGAAAAGTCTTGGAAAAACAGGAGATCATCTTATATTTACTTTAGGTAATGAAAATGGAAAGAGGTTAAAAATGATTTCTTTCTTCGCCAAGGAAAAAAATACAGAACAAGCAGAAAATCAAACTATTTTTGCAAATATTGAGATATCTTATTTTATGGGAAGGGAAGAGGTTAGATTAAGATTGGTAGAAATAAAATAATCCCGCCAAGGCGGGATTATTTTATTTAGAGAATTTTTATATTCCTTCGTCTAGAGATTCTGTGTCTGTTTCATTTAGCTCAACTTCTATAGAGTCTAGTTCATTAGACAATTCATCTTCTTGGATTTGTGTTGATACTTCGGCGTTCTCTTCAACCACTGGAGTATTTGTCTCTTGCATTTTTTTCTTACTCTCACTTCCCAGAACTAATATTGCAGCAAGGATAATTATTGCTACTAATGTCCATAGGGCGATATTTCCTTTATTTTTCATAGTTTTTAAGTTAGCTTCTAAACTAAAACACATATACATTTTACTGTATATGTGTCTTTTAGCATAAGTATTATATCACTTATTATTCTGCTGGATCTTCAACCCCTGCTGGTTCTCCATCATCCGCTACTGGTTTCTTTGAAAATAATTCTTTTAGTCTGTCATGCATTTCTACCATTGTTTCTTTGAAGTCCTTTAGAGATTCTTTTGTTACCTTTGCTTGAGCTTTTATTTCAGGAGTTATCTTTTCTGCTCCATCAAGCATCACTTTTAGTTCAGCAACTTCAGATTTTGCGATTTCTCTTTTTGCTTCAGCGTCATTATATAGAGCCTCTGCTTCAGTTGTATCCTTTCCTAGAGTCTCAGCTCTGTCTATAACATCACTGAATCTATTCATAACCTTATCTAGTCTCATTTCGACAGAGTCAAAACGTCCTTTGATTTCTGGTAATGTTGCAGCTTCTGCGCTTGGTGCAAATGATGCAAGAGCAAGGGCTAGAGCTGGGATAATAATTGCAAATTTTTTCATATTTTTAGGTTAATTTAAGTTAATAATTAAGCGAAGACTAGTTCATTATACTCGTTTTCGCTTACTCTTATATAGACGGCTATTTTTTCTTTTTGTGACAAAAAGCCAAAAATAGTTATAGAATAAGTAAATATGGAAGAAATCAGTAAAAAGGCAT
>CALBMC010000091.1 GCA_937895685.1 uncultured bacterium
TATTTACACTGATCACTGTCTTTTGATAAGATGTTACACCTGCAGTATCCTGATTTATTATCCTAAATACGTATTGTGACGCAGAGTTTAATATCACAGTGTCAACGAGTTGACATGTATTAAATTGATCAGTTATAGGACTAAACTGCTCTGATTCAGATACAACAACCGCACCCGTATTATTATATAACTGTAATGTATATCTACCATTACTTGCTGAGTTTTTGAGATCAACTTTCATAACGATTAAAAATTGGTTAGTCGCAAGCACAGTAAATACTCCGGTTACCGTAGTTACCACTCCGGGATCTCTAGAATAACCGGGATGATTTGTGGGATTTGTAGTTACTAGATTAGTGATATTGGTGGTTGAAGGACCAATAGCAAGAACTCCACTACCTGGATTAGAACCCATCGAAAACATAGCATTAGTGAATGATTCAACGGGAACGTATGAAACATTATTATTTGCGATTACTGCATCTTTCAAAACGATAGATTGTTGTTGTAATGGATTGGTAACTGCTGAGAGATTACTAAATCGTAAAGTCGAGGATTGAAGATTACAGAGTTGTGTCAATCTTCCAATATTCACTGTATTAGATAAAGCTGTTCCGACATTTACATTTGAAGCATTCGGATTTAGATTGACAGTTCCAGAATTACCAAAAGTAACTTGTCCAGTTCCTGTTGTGGATAAATTAAATCCACCCATACTCAATGTTCTTGCTGATGTTAGTGTTCCATTTGTATTATAGATATTGACAGCAGATCCAATCGTAGATGCAGCTCGTCTCTTAATTTGTCCTGTTCCAGATTCTTGAACTACGATATCATCGACTGTGTTATCCAATGGAAACTGAGGAACAATGATGAGTTTTTTTACATCGACTGCGATCACATGAGATGTGATATCAATCTCTCCAACCTCTTCTACTTGGAAGAAATCATTCCCAGTTCCTTGGAAACGAAGAATTTGATCATCTAGATTGACAGTTCTTACTCCGGTAAGAGTACCATCCGTGTTATAGATGTTGACTGGTGCACCACCAGAGGAAGAATCATAAGAGGAAACTCCAATTTCTCCACCTGGACCAATTGGGAAAATAAGTTCTGTGGTAGAAGGAAGATCGGGAAGACCGAGAGTGGCGGAACCATTGGAAACGAAATTAGCGGAAGCAGAGGTAAGTCTCACTTTGAATCCCGTTCCTGTGGTGTCCAGAGTTTTGATGATCACGAGTCTTTTCCCATAATAATCTTCAAGAGGAGTAATCTGGTAAGTGAGATTTCCCGTGGTACAGTTATCGTTACAGAGAAAGACAGAGCAAACAGGGAGAATGGTAGTAGCAGGACCACCAACTACATTGGATGTAAATTGTTTACACCCAACTTGACGATTGATAGGAGAACAAAGAAAATCTTCTTGCATTTTTTTTTTATTTAAAAACAGAGAGGTTTAGAAATGTTTTTTTTCATCATCATCTTCATTTGCATTAATACGGATCTCTTCAAGATCTTTAAATGTTTGAACTGTGACCATAACCAATGGAGAGTTTTTCTGGGAAGGAGAGTTTATGCCCCTCATGAGAAATAACAAACTCAAAAGTGACAGTGGAGTCGCCAGCCACATCCAAGACTCTTGAGCAGGGCCAATCTGGCCCAGCGGTAACAGCACCAGGGAAACTGGAATCAGAGTAAAGGCCAAGCCCAAACCGCAATTTATTCGGGATATCAATAGTTCTTCTTGATGAATTCTCATAAGACGTTTGCCTATTAGGGACATGTACAAGCGCTGCATCGTATACACATATAGCATTGCCAGCGGAATCAATAAAGTTAGGGTAAACAGTGAGAGGTATACATTCGAAAGTCGGACCGAATCGATTACAGAGGTTAGGGAAAAGTCCGACAACATCGGTTGTGAGAAATAAAGATGGTGGAATATTTGTGGTTCCCGTGATTTTTATATGATATCCTTTGATGGATACACCAATCACATTTCGAAGACCGTTTGATCCGAGTATTCCTAAATCCACTTCTGTGATTGGTGATCCGTTTTGAAAACGAGCCACTATTTCTGTAGCGTGGACACCTGCCATCCGTACGAGGGTATTTAAAAAGAAATGGATTTTTTTTTTCTCTCATTCAAATATATATATACACACAAAATGGACAAGAGACTAGATAGTATCGAATTTGCCGCCAACTACCTGAAGATCTATTTCTTAGAGAACTACGAGAAAGACCAAAAGGATAACCTTGTAAGAAGTGCAGTAGAAACGATCATCAAGGAAACAAAAAAGATGAGATCAACCAATAAAGCCGTCTCATCATTTTCTCTCGTTCTACCGTCTTTCCCAAAAGACGAAGGAAGAGAAGAAACATCAACAATCAGAGTACTTCGTTTTTTTAAAGAAACACCCGGTTTATCTTCGGAGGCGCCGACACTGTTGTTCCCACGTGCTGAAGATAAAGAGGACTCATAAAGTAACCATTGGCCCAACACCAATCATCTTTGTTGTATTTATCTTCATGAAGTGCAATATTTTTTCGAATATCAAATAAAGTTTCGTTGGGGGTTGCTCCAGCATAGTTTTGCCAATTTGAATGTGTTTTATCTATGGTTCTAGATTGTTGAAAATTAACATCGGGGAATTGATTTTGCATACGATCTTCTCTGGAAGGATTTCCTTGAACTTGTGGAAACTTTGGAATGAATTGATCAAGACGAAAAGGTTGAGAGTTTTTAGGGTAAAGAGAATGAGCATCTGGAAACATATCTCTTACTTCTCCTCCTGTGATTGTAGTAGTAGAAAGTTTATGTGGATCTGCATTCGCGTATCTTGAAAGATAGGAAGCAATAAGACCAATTCCTACAATTGAACTAAATGCAAGAGCTGCCATTATATTTTTTTTTCTATTTAAAAAGAAGATTAGAAAAAAAAAGATGAGAAAGACATTTGATTGGATTGAAAGTATCATTAACCCTGTTGCTAGGGGTCCTATTTATCCTATTACCCAAAGGAATATTCCAGCTATAGCTGGAGGGGGAAATCTTTATCAAGAAACTACACAGAAAGTACAAGGTTGGAATTTAGATCCAATCTCTGGAACTTTCTCTAGACTCTCTCCAGATCAATATAATCCAGACTCTATTCAAGCTTGGCCTTTTGGTAAAGCTGGAATGTTTCCTGAGAAAGGTCAAGTCCCTAGGATTCTTGAAGTTCCTGTTTCTATACCAGTGAATGAAATTAGAAGGGCTCCTTGTTTTCCTGATATTGGTTCAGGAAAGAAAGTTTTTACTCAAGTCTTTATTACTTCTCCTGGAACAAGGATTAATCCAACTGGAATTTATCAGGGTTTTCCGGTGAATGGTAATAATTGATTGGTTGAACCATATGTTCCATTGGTTTTTCTTTATATTATAAAAAAAATCTAATAAATTAAATAAAAAACAAAAAAAATCAAACTTCATTTAAAAAAAAATGGCAGGGCTTTTAGTATTAGGGGTCATTGGTGCTAGTATTTATGCAATCTCTAAAAATCAAGAGCGTGTTTATAACATGATTTCAGAAAATAGGAAAGAGTCTGGAGGAGGAGGAGTTTCTTATGGAGGATTTCATTTTACTAGATCTCCCAAATCAGATTTATTCTCTGATTTAGATAGTCTTCAATTAGATCCTAGTATGCCTATTGGGAAAGGAGGAAAATTACCATTCATTGCAGTACAAGAAAAAGATGGAATTTTTGGAATCAAAAAACTTTTATTACAAACACCCAATAATACACTTTATACTGTATATCAAGGAACCATGAATAAATTAGATGTTTGAGGAGTTTACTGGTTTAATTAAACCAATGTATTTAGCACCTTCAGTGAGTTTATCAAGTCTAATAAAAGTTGTACTTAAATCTGTAACAAGCTCTTTAAGATTTTCTGGATATGCTCTTGCATTCTCATTGATTTTATCTTTCATTCCTTCATAAAGAACATCTAAAACAGACCAAAGTGCATCTAGTTTTTCTTCAGGAGAAAGATCTTTACTCTTGATCGTTTTCTTTAATTCTCCCAATTCAGGAGAGAATCTTTCATAAAAGGATGCAATCTCAAAAATTGCTTTTGTAGCATCAGCATTTGATTTAGTAATATGAGATGAAATAGATTGTCCAGCAGAGAAAGCACCTAGTGCAATTGTCATGTATGTAGATACTTGTTTCTTATTTGAGAATACTTCATCATTACCAGTTTGTACACCAATTTTCCAACTTGCAAGTTCTTCTTTTGCTTCTTCTCCACCAATTAGAGGTAATGCATCTAAAAATACTTTTCCACTAAAAATATCAATGATACTGAGTAAATGTATGGTAAGTAGTTGAAGAGGATTGATTGCTTTCTCCTCTTCGGGTCTTTGTGTCATTTTTGGGAATGGTTTTGTTTCGTTGTTCATCTCTCCGGGTGAAATTAAAAGAATGCGTTTTTCACAAGTGGAAACCAACTTTTAAGGGAAAAAAGTAATAAAGTCGCGATAGAAACACCATAAAATACATATTTATACATCCCAAATCTCTCTTCTTCTACTTTTTGTATTGCTTTTTGTGATCTCTCTTTTTCTTCTGTTGCTTTTAACAGTTCTTCTTCAATGGCTGGATGTATAAGATCAAATGCAGGTGTGATATTCTTCTTTGGTATATTTGATGGTTTTTCATCGATATCATCATCATCTATTGTATTTAAATTTCTGAATTGAGGTGTTGCCATTATTTTTTTTTTTTTTTTTTTTTTTTTTTTTTTTTTTTTTTTTTTGTTTTGTTTTGTTTGTTTTTTTTTTTTTTTTTTTTTTTTTTTTTTTTTTTTTTTTTTTTTTTTTTTTTTT
>CALBMC010000092.1 GCA_937895685.1 uncultured bacterium
TGTTGATATTATTAATGCGACAATAATAGGAAAAAGTTTAAACATCACAACAACGAAGCCCGCCCCTCCTGCAAGATATAAAAATTGTCTAAAAGTAAAAGGTCCAAAGATTTTATCTTCTATATCAATGAATTGTGGAACTTGGAAAATCATTTTTCTTTTGAATTATCGTCTACCGGCTCAAGATAAGGATCATTTATTTTTGGTTTTTCATTCATTTTTGGAATTGAATAATCGCTCTCTTTTCCGGTGCTTATATTTGAAGAGGATAAGTTAGTTCCAATTATAGAGAAAGGCGCATTACTCTTTAGAGAAGAAAAATCACTTGCCTCTACTTTTTCTAACTGAGTGTCACCTTCATCAAACTCTCCGTTTCTTTCCATTGAGTCAAACTCTCCTTCAACAAGCTGTTTTCTTAATGGTATAAGTATTTTTTCGTTTATTTCCTTACCTACCTTAACAATTTCTTCTTGGTTTTTTACTATTTCAGTAATTTTTCTTGAAAATTCCTCATCCTCATATCCCCCAAGAATGTATCCCTCAACTAGGTCATGAAGTCTTCCGGACTCTTCTACTGTTAATTTATGATCAAAGGCCATAAGTCTTAATTTTTCATCAAAATTAATTTCTTGCATCGCAGAAATAACTCCATCAGGGACATTTGATATTACGTTATTTACCTCATTTAGTTTTTCTTCGATATCATCATTCATATTTATATTTTACAACATTATTTATTTTTTTTCTTCAACCTTTTTTTCTACTGGTGCCTCAGTCTTTAAGCTTGTTGATTTCTTTTCTTTTAAAATATCAAGTCTTTCCTCACTCTTTCTGTGGTTTTGAGTAAATCCGTCTAGATCATTATTTTCTTTTTCTAGTTTCTTTATCTGAGAAACGGCACTAACGAATTCCTCGTGTTCTTTTTCAGGCAAATCCTTACCTCTTTTCTTCAGCTCTTTTGCCTTTTCAGCTAGAGAGTCTCGTTTTAGTTGATGTTCCGCAATTTTTCTGTCGTTCATCTCCATTACTTTTTCTAGCTTATCGTCTAGGTCTGCGTCATTTATATTTAGACTATCTACTTTTATCTTCATCTCCTCTCTAACCCCTCTGTTATAAGAATCAACAGATTCTTTCCATTTTGTAAGGAGTCCAAGCATTTTTTCTTGATATTTTTCTTCTTTTTCAATTTTCTTTGACATATCAACTTCACCCTTTTCTCTCTTCTCTTTGCTCTTCTTTTCATTTTCAGCCATACTTCTCAATTCTTCCGCTGCTTGTTTATAAGCATCAGATTTTGCACTTGCTTCAAGAATTGGAACCCCGGCTAGTCCAACAATAGCTCCTGCTCCAGCTAGAGACATTCCTCCTGCTACATTTGCGACTGCTCCACCAGCGGCAGAATTTGTTGCAGACTTAACGACTCCCTCTGTAATGTGGCTAATCCTCTTCTCTATTACTTCAGCGTAAGCGTTTAGACGATCTCTGTTTATATCTTCTAGTTGTCTGTTGGTTCCGTTTTCTTTTTCAAAGACACCTCTTGCTGTTTCAATCTTGTCTTTTCTGACATTCTTAAGCGCTTCTTTCTTTTGGTCTTCGTTTAGTGAAGAAAGATTGTTTTTCTTCTTGTATTTTTCATAATATTGACCAAACATTGCATTGTCTCGTGCTTCATTGAAGTTCTTTTGGATCTTTTGGTAACCAGCCTCGTTTTCTTTTTTGAAATCTTTCATGCTTTGGTCTTTTTTGTATCCAAATGTTGCACCGTTATTTTTTACGTACTCTTCAAAAGAAGAATCGTATTTTGATTTCATCTTATCGTGAGCTTTCTTATCAACCATCAATTCCTTGTAGTAATCAACATCTTTCTTCTTTCTCTTGTCGAGTCTTTCTTTGTAACCATCAGATTGCTTTTCGTTGAAACCTAAAGCAGAAGTTGCTTTTCCGTATATTCCAGATTCTTTAAATCCAAGCTTCTTTAATCCCTCGCCCGCC
>CALBMC010000093.1 GCA_937895685.1 uncultured bacterium
CAATTTAACGGTCTGGTGGAATATCATAATAACTAACCATAAACTTCACAATATCAAAAAATTCAGATGAAAGTGACTCTATCGCATACCGAGCATTCGGATTCGGTGCTTCGGCGTAAAAAAGCATTATAAATTGAGGATCGTAGGCTGGGAAAAAACCAAAAAGGGTGTGCATGTTTTCTCCTTCAACATAACCCTTTCCATCAGAACGAGCTATCTGAGCTGTTCCAGTTTTAGCAGCGACAGCATAATCCGAAAGAGAGAGGTGATACTTAGCATATCCTTTATCAACAACAGTGATAAGCATATCTCTAATATCTATAAGAGCCTGATCGCCCAAAACCTTTTCTTCATCTTCTTCTTTTTCTTCAAAAAGCTTTTCTTTTCTTCCGTCTTCATATTCTATTTCATAACCAACGTGCGGAGTTATCCTGTGTCCTCCATTTGCCAAAACAGACAACGCGCTTATTAAATTTATTGGAGTCATGGCAATACCTTGACCGAAAGAGGCATTGGCATACTCGAGATTTCTTGGACTTTCTAAGTTTGAAGTTAATGGTTTTACTTCTCCAGGTAAATCGATACCAGTTTTTTCTCTAAGCCCATAATTTGTTAGATAATCTCTCATGCTATCTTTCCCAAGGCGGTTATAAACGAAAACCATTCCTGTGTTCAATGACTGATTCAAAACGTCCTGCATAGAAACAAGACCTCTTCCCTTTTTATCGAAGTTATTTATTACCTTGTCTTCCACTTGAACAAACCCGCTATCAAAATAAGTTGTTTCAGGAGTCACCACTCCTCGATCAAGAGCTGCCGCCATAATCAGAGGCTTCACAACAGAACCAAACTCATAAACTCTTTCTACGCTTGGGTTAGATAAAACTGAGACACTCTCTATGTCTTTAAAATTATTTGCATCAAAAGAAGGACTGGTTGCCATAGCAATAATCTCCCCAGTACGAGGATCCATAATTATTCCCCCAACCGTTCTAGCTCCCCATTTAGTTTTTATATTAGATAGAGCGCCTTCAAGGTGAGACTGAACAGTTGGCTCAAGGGTTGTTACAAGATCTCCCGTATCATCATCGTTATCTCCCGAAAGGCCGGAAAAGAGTTCTGCGAAAATATTTACAGCAACCTTTTCTTTTTTACCCCGAAGAGTATCTTCATAACTTCGCTCAATTCCATATCTTCCACCCAAATCGTCTCCCTTGAACGCCACAATTCCAAGGACTTGAGAAGCCAGAGTGCTTCCCGGATAAAATCTCCAAGATTCAGAAGTTGTTATTATCCCTTTTTCTTCAAAAGCCTTTATTTTATTAACCTCTTCCAAAGTTAATCTATTTTCTATCTCTTCATAAGGGTCTCCTTTCTTGTTAGCTTTTTCTAAAAATTCCTCTTTTTCCATTTCAATGAATGGATCTAACTTTGAATAAAGACTTTCTGGATCTAAGATTAAATCTGGCTTTAAAGCAAGAATATATCCTGTTTTCATAACTGCTCCACCAACTAAGTTTCCTTCTTTTTCTTTGAAGTAAATAGAACCTCTGTCTATATTAGATATTTTACTAGAATAAGAAATCTCTCCTTTGTCTTGATAGTAAGATGAATTTATTACCTGAATTTGAAAAAGCCTTGCAACAACAGCAAAGGCAATAAAAGAAACTATTATTCCAACAATTTTTATTCTTTTAGAAAAATTAGAAACCATTGCTATCTCTGAAAGCAAATGAAGAATTTATAGAAACAAACTGTGGGTTAGAAACAACTCTAAAACCTAAGCTTTCAGCTAAATCTTGATTGATATTTTTTTCTTTATTCAAATATTCAATCTCTAATTCAGAAATTTCGGAAACCAATTCTTTTGATTTCTTTTCATCAATTGAAACATTAACCGCCAAAACTGTAACTGAACCAACAATAAACACATAGATAAAGAACAATGAAATTGCACCAAAGAACACCGCTTTAGTAGTCATTAAAGCTGTCTTCTCAAGGGCCTGTTCAATTTTTCTTTTTACTCTAGTCATTTTTTTGTATGATTCTTAGTTTTGCGCTTCGGGCACGTGGGTTATCTTGTAATTCTTCTTCTGCCGAGATAATCGGCTTCTTGGTTATAAGTTTAAAACTTCCTTCTTTCGATTCGTCTCTAAAAATGTTTTTTACTATTCTGTCTTCCAAACTATGGAAAGATATTGCACAAATTCTTCCCCCTTCTTTAAGAACTAACAGTCCACCTTTTAGTCCTTTTTCAATACTTTGGAGTTCTTCATTTATAAAAATTCTAATTCCTTGGAAAGTCTTTGTTGCTGGATCAATTTTTCTACCAAAAAACTTTGGAACAGCATCAGCGATTATTCTTGCTAATTCTCCAGATGTTTTTATGGGCTCAATCTTTCTACTTTCAACAATCGCTCTCGCAATTCTTCTTGAATATTGTTCTTCACCATATTCTCGAATTATTCTTTCTAACTCTTGTTCTTTGAAAGTATTAACAACGTTATAAGCAGTATCGATCGAATCATCTCCCATTGTCATAAGTAACGGCTCTTCTCCTTTAAAAGAAAACCCGCGACCAGATTCTAAGAGTTGGTAAGTACTTAGACCGAAATCATAAATTATTCCATTTGGTCTCTCGTCCTCTCCTAAATGATTCTCAATTTCACTAAAGTTACTATTGATTATCTTTACTCTATCCAAAAATTTAGACAAATTAGCTTTTGCTCTCTCTATTGCGTCAGGGTCGCGGTCGAAAGCGATGACTTTAACATTTGGAAATCTTTTTAGTATTTCCTCTGTATGTCCCCCATCTCCTAGAGTTGCATCAACTATCAAGTCTCCATCTTTTATTTGGAGTCCTTCGATTGTCTCGTTTAAAAGAACGCTTATGTGTCTCATATAGATGGTCTAGAGAATGCCGACTTGTCCTAGCTTCTCAGCTAGTTGATCGGCCTCCAACTCGACCACTTGTTTGTACTCATGCCAGGTTTTCTCATTCCAAATTTCAACTCTACTGTCTACTCCAATTAGAGCAACCTTAGATTTCAAATTTGCGCGTTTCGCGAGAAATTCTGGTATCAATACCCTTCCTTGAGCGTCGACATCCACTTCGACAGCTCCACCGAAAATGAAGCGGTTAAAACTTCTATTGTCTGATTGAAGAAAAGATCCTTCGGAAAGGCGTTGTGCAATCTTTTTCCATTCATTCAATGTGAGCATGAAAATTG
Organism: uncultured bacterium; assembly: GCA_937895685.1. Taxonomy (GTDB): domain Bacteria; phylum Patescibacteriota; class Minisyncoccia; order Phycocordibacterales; family UBA9973; genus JAGOTH01. The sequence continues at coordinate 3,231 of CALBMC010000093.1, forward strand.
AGCGATCTAACCCAGGTGCAAGAACCACCGTCTTTCCAAGATCTTTTCGAAACTTGGCTGGCAGCGCGACGCGATTCTTGTCATCAATTGTGTGTATAAATTCTCCTATTAACATACCACTTTATCCCACTTCTATATTATTATACCCCACTCTACCCCACATGTCTCCAAATTCCTATGTGGATAACTGAAACAGATACTTATTTGACTCTAAGTGAAATTGTTGTAATATAAACAAAACTGTTATTTATGAACAATACTGACAAAATTATTTACTTAAAAAGAACAGAAGACATGCGAACCGGTAAGGGAAAAAGCTGGTTAGCGATAAAGAAAGAAGCTGGGTATGATTTAATCTTGGTCACCAAGAAAAAATTCATTTCCTTGGCAAAGGATGTATTCCACTACGAACACATAAAAGAAATTGCTGGAAATAATATAACTAGCATTTACACTGCGTCAGCAGAATAAAGAAATAAAAAAAGCCCCGGAATATATCCGGGGATTTTGTTTTCTCCAGAAACTCCAACTCTCTTATAAACCTCCCAGCTTTGCTTTTCTAAAGACTAGCGAGGCTGACGAGCCGAACTCGAGGAATTTTCTAACAAGAAAATATCCGTACTTTAGAAAGGCGAAGTTAAAAAATACTTTTTATTCTTCTTTTTTAGGCTTCATCAACGGGAAAAGAGTAACTTCTCGGAGTGGTCTATTTTCAAAAAAGGCAAAAAGTCTTTCTCCAAATCCAAATCCACAAGTAGGTGGCATTCCGTGTTCTAGCATTTCTACGAATTCCCATTCTGGCATCATTGCTTCATTATCTCCTCTTTCTATTAGTTCTTGTTGAAGATTAAATCTTTCTCGCTGATCAATTGGATCATTAAGCTCTGAAAAACCATTTCCAACTTCACTTCCTGCAATAAGCACTTGGAATCTTTCAGTTAATTCTGGATTATCAGTTCTTGATTTTGCGAGCGGTGAGACAAGCTTCGGGTGTCCAACCAAAAAAGCAGGGCCAGAAATTTTCTTTCGGCAATATTTCCAAAGAGTATCCATAAGACGCTCTCTGTTTTCTCCTTCATATTTAACATCCAGTTCATCGAGCTTCGCTTTCATTTCTTCCATGCTCGCAGACAAAACATCAATTCCAGTTTCGTTTTTTATTGCATCAACATACTCTATCTTTTTCCATTCATCCGCCAAATCAAACTTGTGACCACGAGTTTCAAATTCTGTTTTTCCATAAACAGACATTGCTATAGTCTTGTATAAGTTTTCTACAATTTTCATTCCATCGTTATAGTCCGCAAAACTCCAGTAGAATTCCATATTAGTAAACTCCTGAAGATGCTCAGGGCTTGATCCTTCATTTCGATAAGCCCCTACCTATTTCAAAGGTCTTTGGATAACCAGCCGCCATTAAACGCTTCTGCCAAAGTTCTCCAATAGAAATACGAAGATAAACATCAATATCAAAATCATTGTGATGAGTCTTGAAAGGATTAGCTTCTGCTCCTCCAGTTGTAACTTCAAGGGTAGGAGTTTCAACTTCAATAAATCCATTTTCTTTCATAAAGCCTCTTGTAGCTTCCCAAAACTTTGCTTTTCGATAAAAAATTTCTCTATCTTCATCACTGAAAATAAGATCAAGATATCTTTTTCTTAATTTTTCATCTGGATCTGTAATTCCGTGCCACTTATCAGGAAGTGGCAAGATGCTTTTTGAAGCCATCATCCAGTCTTTAACAAGAATACTTTGTTCTCCCCTGTCTGTGGTGAAAAATGTTCCAGTCACAGAAATAAAGTCTCCGATGTCTACGGTATTAAAAAATAGATCAAACTTTTCTTCTCCAATTTCATCTTTTTTAAGAACAGCTTGGAGCTTTGCTGTTCCATCAAAAATTGGGATAAACAAGATTGCTCCTTGGCCACGAATTGCCATTGCTCTACCAGCCACTGATTTAGATTCTCCGTCCTTAGACAAGTTATCAAAATCATTCTTCGCTTCAATCAAAGAAAAGTCTCTAGGAACTCTAGCAGGAAAAGCCGACATTCCGGCTTGTTCTAGTAATTTTATTTTATTTTTTCTTATTTCTTTTAGTTCGTTTTCGGCGCTCATATAATTATATTATGCCCGAAATATTCAATACTTCAAAGCAATTACAGGATATCAACAATTTTGTATTCAACTTCTCCTTTTGGAGTTTTTATCTTGAACACATCTCCTTTCTTTTTATTTAATAGATTCATTCCAAGTGGTGAGTGGTAAGAAAGCTTTCCTTCTTCCATGCTTGCATCTTCTGCTCCAACAATCATATATTCGTTTTTTTCTTTAGATCCAGCCTTTTGAACGACAACATGACCTCCAACAGAAACAGTATCTTTTGATTTATTAGTTGAAGATATTATTTTTGAACCCTTCAATATTTCTTCAATCTTTCTAATTCTATCTTCGAGCTTTGCCTGATCGTCTCTTGCTTGATGATATTCTGCGTTTTCTGATAAATCTCCCAAGTCTTTGGCAAATTTAAGAGCCGCCAAAATTTCTTGGCGCTTTGTAGTCTTAAGAGTTTCGAGTTCCTCTTCTAATTCTTTCTTTCTTTCTATTGATATAAATTCTTCACTCATAAGTTGATGAGGTATTCTACTATTCTACAAGGAGCGAGTCAACTTCTCCGAAGTAATTAGGGGACGACAACCTTAGTTTGTCTAGTGCCTCTCTCATGATAAAAGAAGCGCTTGGAGCCTGGTCTTTTGGTCCTTTTTCCATCAAAAGGACGAAGGCATATTTAGGGTTTTCGTACGGGAAAAAACCTGTAACCCAAGAGTTAACATGGGTCTTGAGAGCTCCGACCTGAGCTGTTCCTGTTTTAGCAGCAATATGTAAATCAGATAAATTAAGAGCAATCGCGGTGCCTTCTTCTACTGACATTCTCATTCCCTCTTTAACTGGAATATAATTTTCCTTTTTTATTTCAATTTCTTGATACTTAGGTTCTTTCCCTTTAAAAATTGTAGGGGTCACAAGAGTTCCTTCGTTTGCAACCCCAGCAATAGCCCTAACCATTTGTATTGGTGTAACTTGAAAACCATATTGTCCAATTGAAGTATGATAAGTGTCTCCAACACGCCAAGGATCTCCAGGGAAAAACTTTGCCTTCCATTCTGGGGTTGGAACTGTTCCTGATATTTCTCCGGAAATATTAACTCCTGTTTTAGTGCCGAGACCAAATAGTTTTGTATATTTTTCTATACCTCTTATTCCTATTCCTTTTTGATCTTGGAAACCTCCTCCTATCTCATAAAAATAAACGTTTGAAGAAACAGCCAGAGCCTTTCTCATATCAACATAACCGTGGGCCTTGTTGTCCTTAAAAATAGAAGATAGTTCCGGGAAATAAGGGTTTGGAATCTCAATTTGACCAGAGCTAAAAATAAACTTATCTGGACTAATAACCCCCTCTTCAAGCGCCCCTAAGGCCACGTAGGGCTTCACAATTGATCCTGGAGTATAAAGACCTGAAATTGCCTTATTCAAGAATGGGTTTCTTTTGTCGGTCAAATAAGAAGAGATGAGAGACCTGTTCTCTCCCTCAGTCATAACCTCAGAATCAAACTCAGGAGCGCTTGTTATAACAATCAATTCCCCTGTATTTATATCCATAACAATACCGGCTCCACCACTATATATTCCAGACTCAGTATAATTACTAATCGCATTGAAAACAGCGGACTGAAATTCTTTATCAATAGACAAAATAACATTTTCTCCTCTAGTCGCATCAACCACAATATTTGAGTTTTGTTTATTTCCTAGGGCGTCTTCTTCTATTATCAATCTTCCATTTTTTCCAGAAAGGATACTATTCAAATCTTCTTCTATTCCAGCCTTACCTTCAGAATCAAACCTCCAATAATTACCGCTTTTATCTTTTGCTGGATAAGAAACGTATCCTAGAAGTAATCCAAACCCTCCACCATCAACATATTTTCTTTTCAAGAAATCCGTGTCCCCTTGTTCATTCCAAGCTAATTCTCTATCATAACGATCATATATAACACCTCTTTCTGCAAAAATTGGTTTTGCATTTATGCTATTACCTTCACTCAACACAGAATAGTATTCACCTTTTTTAATCTGAAGAATTCCAACTTTAACAGTAAAAATAATCCCAACCAAAACACAGCAAATAGAAAAAAATAAAACTGAACTCAATCCAATTGGTCTCTCTATTTTTCCTTCAAACTGATGTCTATCAAAAAGCGGTATATTTTTTGAATCCAAAAATATTTCATCAGGATCTATTTCTAAATATATTTTTTTCTTTTTCCAAAACATAAATTTATATATTTAAAAACTTCTTCTTTAAAAAAGAAAGTGAGAATATTAAAACGGCCGCAAAAATTGAAATTGCAGGAAAAAACAAAAATCCTCCTCCTTTGTGAGAAAACCAGAACTCATAAAATAATAAAATTACCAAAATTTCATAAGAATTCTTAAAAGATAGAACGTGAACAAAACAGAGAATAAATACAAACCACCAAGGTAAAAAAGCGCTTAGAATTGCGATTATTAAAAAGAAAGTCCCTCGGAAAAGCATATTACCGAGAGTATAACATAAAACCCTATTTTTTCCTTATTTTCCTTACTACAAACCTAGAAATAACGTACATGAAAAAGATAATAAGCCCGTAGGTCAAAAGAGCAGAAGACAGTATAAAATACAAGCTCTTAAGAGAAAACTTATATATTCCTAAAGCTGGTTTTTCCACATATTTAGTGGCAGGAGACTCTTCTTTCTGCCCCGCCGAAGAAGTCTCGTTTACGGATTTATCAGAACTGTTTTCACTATCACTTCCAACGACTTCTTCTTTTGTTTGAGATTCTGTTCTATCTAAATTTTGTTCTTTTTCTTCAACTTGAGCGATTTCTTCAAAAATTTGATCTTTGACCTCATGTCTTGTTTCTTCCAGAAAACCAATTGAATTATTTACAGTCTCGGCAACAACAGGAGGAGTTGAGGATGCTATCTTTTTTTCTAAATTATCTAAATCTCCAAAAATTTTTTCCTCAGATAAATCATTCTCTGTTTCTTCTATTTTGTTAGCAACAAAAAACACTAAAGGAGAAGCTTCCTTATCTTCAATCAAAACAGTCACCGCAGAAGCTTTATCTTTTCCAGACTTAGTATCAACAATAATTGGCTTTATTTCATGATTCCCCTCTGTGACTTTCCATTCAATAGAAATAACTTGCCCAGACACAGGTAAAACAGTGAATTCTCTTTCACCAATCAAAACATCATTGTCATACCACTCCATTCCTCCATAAAGGTTGCTTGACTCTTGTCCATTAAAAACAAAAGTAAAAAGAGAAACAGTATCTCCTTCTTCTGGAGATTTGTCAGAGATCCAAACTGATTCTTGTGGAATACCGCTTATTGCAAAAGCTGTATTACCAAAAATAAAAAAAATGAAAGTTACAAATATTAGTTTATATATAGAAAATATTTTCATTACTATTTATTATAACAAAAATTAAGTTATAAGAAGGGCTAAAGCTGAAAATAGTCCAAGAATTGAAAATGAGAGCAGAACAACATCTATTAGACTAAAAATTCTCAAACTATTTTCCTTACCTTCTGTTCCCCCATTTCTAACAATTAAAATTCTTGGTTTTCTTGAGTTGTCATTTATCAAAAAGTTTCTACCATCATAGGCTTGTCCACTAAAAAAGTCGGATATAAAGCCAGGAACAATCATTTCTCCGTCAGTAAGTTTAATTTTAAAGACTCCTGTTTTATATTTAAAACTAAAATAACCCATGAAATTAGTTTTTGTAATTTCAGCCAATTTACCAAAGTTATCGTACAGTTCTATTTTTGCGCCATAAATAGAGTTGCCTTTTGTGTCATAGAGCCTACCCCAAGACCTCTCTTCAATTGCAAACAAGAATAATTTAAACAAAAGACAAAGAGATCCGAGTAATGCAAGTATAAGCAAAATTTTATTATTTATTTTTCGAACAAAATCGGTAATTCCTCCAATAATTGGGTTAGATTCATCAATAAGATTTTTTGCCTCTTGTACCTCTATTAGTTTACCTTCATAATTTTTTGAACCCTCAAAAGTAAGAGTTGGTGGCAATGAATCTGTCGACTCAGCAATAGTTATAGTTGATTCTTTTGTTAAATTACTTGCAAATAAATTTGTCGCCTTTCCATCGTTTGCCAAAATAGAAGCGTCATCAATTGATAAGATAGCAGAACCTGTTTTGTTGGCCTTGAAATTAACCCCAAAAACTAGACCCTTCTCACCAGTAAATCCCGGATTCAAGATAATTCCTTCGAAAACAACTTCATTCTCAGAAGAAAGCGAAGATGGATTTCTAAGCCAAAAGTCTACCAAGCCACCATCAATGGATACCGAATCTAACTCCAGCATCTCATTGTCAAAAACTAACTTACCCGTAAAAGAGTTAACGCTTTTATTTTCTGTGTTTACATAAACTTTTGTCGAAAAAGTTTCTCCTTTTGTAACTTCCCCACCATTTTGATTTTCTATAAAGAAAAAAGCTCCGAAACTATCTCTCGGGAAAAAGAATGCCAATATTAAAATAAGTAAAAAATATTTCTTCATTATCTTGTTCTTCTTCTATATTTTATTGAAAAAACAATAATAATCAAAGCCCCCAATAAAATAAGAGCTATTCCCTTGCCCCTGTCAGGGATAGAAACGGTATCTTCAGAGAAATTACCGCTATTGTCATAGGCTCTAACAATAATATTTCCTTTGCCTGACTGAGTGACTAAAACATACGGACTTACGGCTGTGGTAAAAGAAGATCCTCCATCTTCAGATATTTCAAAGTGACTAAGTCCAGAACCTGTGTCATATGTATCAAAAATAAGAACAAACTTTCCTTCAGCAATATCTTTGTGTTGAATTATCTTTGCCTCAAATTTTGCAGGAGGAATTGAGTCCACAGAAGAGTCTTGTTCTTCTGTTAAAAACCCTGAAACATTAATATTTTTTTCAAATAAAAATGGATGAACAATTGTTCCCATTCCATCACTTAAATAAATACTTCCTTCGTTAAAAACAATTTTAGACTCCCCCTCTTTTACAGCTCTAAACATTAAGGTAACTATCTCTGTGTCTCCAAATACACCAAATTCCGGTAAAGCTGTTCCAATAATTCCTCCTGGTATTATTCCCTCCATCTTAACACTTGAACCATTTTCGGTAGGTCTTAAAACCCAATTTGTGATAACGCTTCCGCTGTCGTTAGCACTTACATATTCTAAAACATCATCATCGAAGTTTATCTCTAAAGAAACACCATTTACAGGAGACGAACCGCCTTTCATTAATATTTTTACTGGTATTTCTTCACCTACTTTTATATTATTTTTAGATTCAAAATAAAATGTTTCAAAGTCAAAAGCAAAAACATCTTTTGAGAAAAAGAAACCTATCAATATTAAAATTATAAATATTTTTTTAATCATAAATTATCCTGTCCAATAATAAGCCATTATTGAAAAGTCCGACATATCAACCTTCTGGTCATTATTTAAATCAACACTCTCGGGAACTGCATCTCTCTTATACCAATAAGCAAGGATTGAGAAATCTACCAAGTTAACCCTGCAGTCATCAGACAAATCAGCTGGTATGTCACACTCGTCGGCTATTCCAAATGGAACACCTATTGGAAAATTAAGAATTCTAGAGAAAACACTTACTACTCCCCCAGAAGAAAAGTTACTTTTTGCAAAATGAAATCCTTTTAAAAATCCTGAATAAGAAAAATCTTTTTCGTATTTACCATTCATGTCAGAAAAAATAGAACCTGAAGGAATTGGTTCATTGTCTATGTAAATATTAACCAAAGCACCTGGCGCTGTCTCTCCTTCTATTTTGAAATTAGATATACCTTGAGAGACTGATATTGAAGGAGGAATATAAACACCATTTATACTGACTTCTAAATTATCAGATATCTTAACTGGGATTGTGTAAACAATTGACCTTCTTCCATGACTATCAGTCGCAGAAAAAGAGAAAGTGTAACTTCCTATTGGCAAACTTGGCATTCCAACAAAAAACTTTGCATCAATACCAGCATAAACAGTAACCAAATCTTGTCCATCCAAAAGCAGGGTTACGGGTGCAAAAGGATAAGCAATTCCACTAAAAGAAATTGAGGGAGCAGTCATAATTGGTATATAGCCACCACCACTTACCCCTCCTTCTTCTTCAATAATATCTTCAGTTGTGGTTCCCGCCACGATTGCAGTTATGCTTACAGTTGTTGTAACAGGAGAAGTATCCGCCCTTGAAATAAAGGGAGCGAAAAAAAATAATACAAAAATTAAAAAAAACTCAAGGTTATTACCAAGAATTTTCTTCAAATAAAACATATTACCTGTCTTTTTCTGATAAAGATTTCTGTGCTTCGAGTCTTGCAATAGTTCTTTCTGCTTGAGAAACAATCCATCTGTTGTATTTCTTTATTGTTGTTTTTAGAACCAAGAAAACTATGATACCGGCAATTATCAAAAAGATTATTAAGTGCCATGGGAAAACCCAGAATTTAAAGGACATTGGGTCCATTTCTCCACCAGTTGCACCGAAAGCAAGATTTAGGGTTGCTGTGTATTTTCCGAAAGCAAAATTCTTCCATTCAAAAGAAACTTTTTCAAAAAATGAAGCCTTGTCTGAAAGTGGATCTACTGAATTACCATCATCATTCCAAACAACTTCAAAACGTCTGACACTCTCCGGTAGAACGTTTCCATCAACTGGGTTAGCAATAAGCTTTGCGGCTTCACCACCAAAAATATTTTTGATATTAACAAAACCATCTGGCTTTACTCTATCACTTCCACTGTTTTGAAATCTGTAAGTAAAAGAAACAGGTAGAGCTGTAAAAAATGTCTGATTGTTAACAGTTCCGAATTCAAGGATTCCACCTTTTTCATCAATCTCTCCGTTTACTCTAAGAAGAACCAAAACTCCTGTCTTTGCTCCAATAGAAAGCTGGGAACCTGATCCTTCAGGAGGGACTGTTCCAAAGAAAATAGTTGCAAAATATCCGCCTGGTTGTACATCAGATGGTATTTTTATAGTAAAAGGTACTATTTTTGATTCTCCTGGTTGAATTACGACATTTGGATTAGTTTTTATCCAAGTAGCAAGATCTGTTTTTTCTTCCAGGAAAGCTGGTGTTCCGCTCTCCCCTCTAGCCTCAAAGTTTGCGTATGAGGTATATAGATTCTGAGTTACATCTGTATCGTTATACAAGATTATGCTGTCTATTATTTCTTCACCCGCATCTGCAGATACTTCAAATCTTACAGGAGAAACAGTTAGAGCTTTTGCATTTGGAGAAAATACTGAGAAACAGATGACAAACAGAGAAGCTATGACTATTTTTTTATAAAATAACTTCATTATTTTTTTCATATATTTTTAGAAGTTTCCTGTTGCTATATATGTAAGAGTTGTTTGGTATGTTCCAGCTTCGGTTGATCCAGCAATGTTTGCAAGGTAGTACATGTCTATGAACTGAGTTGAAGTTGAGTTAGAGCTAGACGCAAATTCTGTTGTTGTTCCCGCCACAAAGTTCCAGTCAGGGTTTGTACCAAAGTTGTAGTTGTATCCTGAAGTTTCTCTAACCGCAGCAGTTGAAGATCCTGAGATTGCAAATTGTTCTGTTCCAGCTGTTCCGTCTGTATCGTTAACGATTGTTGCAACTGAAATTGTGTTTGCTCCTGATGTTAGTGTTGAACCACTGTATGTGATTGAAAATCCTGATGATGCGTTTGTTGCGATTGTTAGGTTGTGGGCTGCAGTTGCTGATCCGCTTCCTGCTCCATCATATGTAGCGTATCGTGGACCACCAGAAGTTAGAGTTCCGAAACCGATTGCGTTGTCAGAGATTGTGAAAGTGATTGTTGGGCCGACTGTTGCAGTCACAACAACTTGGTCGTTATCAATAACATCAATTGATGAAGTTCCAACGTCTCCAAAAGTTCCAGCCACCGCTACTGTGTGAGCTGTTGCAGGACCTCCAGTTATTAGAGTTGAGTCTCCTGTTGCACCAGTTGTTGCGTTTGTTCCAAGTTTAATTCTTATACATCTATCAGCTGTAACTGTGTCTGTTCCAGATGTGATTATAAATGCAGTTGCAGATGTAGAAATTCCCCAAGTTGCACCAGAAGGAGAAGATCCAAGAGTGTTTTCAGTAAAGGTTCCAGTTGTACAAGATCCGGCAACGTTGTTATCCGCGAAGTCTATGTCATTGAAATCAAGTCCTGTTGGAGAAGATGATGGCATAGAGAAACCTGCAAAGTTAACAATTATAGTTTGGCCAGCAATAACTCCTGTTGGTGTTCTAAATTTTAGCTCTAGGTTTGTCGCAGTTCCATCAGCAAGTCTAGACAATGTTGCTGACAAGTCCATAACTGAAGCTCCATTAACTCTATTTTGAGCAAAAGCAAAAGCCCCCAAAATAACTACCAAACAAAAAACAGAAAGAACTTTTGATTTATGCATGTTTACTTTACTGAAAAATTTATAATTCATAATATATTTATTATTTTACCTAAAAATGACACTTTTGTGCAAGGGAAAACGGGGAAAACTTTAGAAGTTTCCAGTTGCAATGTAATTAATTGTTGTCTGATATGTTCCAGCCTCAGTCGACCCGGCAATATTGGCAAGATAGTAAACGTCAATAAATTGAGTCGAAGTGGCGTTTGTACTAGAAGCAAACTGAGTCGCAGTTCCCGCCACAAAGTTCCAGTCAGGGTTTGTACCAAAGTTGTAGTTGTATCCTGAAGTTTCTCTAACCGCAGCAGTTGAAGATCCTGAGATTGCAAATTGTTCTGTTCCAGCTGTTCCGTCTGTATCGTTAACGATTGTTGCAACTGAAATTGTGTTTGCTCCTGATGTTAGTGTTGAACCACTGTATGTGATTGAAAATCCTGATGATGCGTTTGTTGCGATTGTTAGGTTGTGGGCTGCAGTTGCTGATCCGCTTCCTGCTCCATCATATGTAGCGTATCGTGGACCACCAGAAGTTAGAGTTCCGAAACCGATTGCGTTGTCAGAGATTGTGAAAGTGATTGTTGGATCGACGGTTGCAGATATAACCACCTGATCATTGTCGATGATGTCTATAGTTGAAGTACCAGAATCCCCTGTACTAGTTGAAACAGAAATTGTGTGAATAGTAGCAGGACCACCTGTTATAAGCTGAGAATCTCCAGTTGCCGCAGCTGTTGCATTTGTTCCAAGTTCAAAATGAACACATCTCTCCGCTGCAATAACACCACCAGCAGAAGTTAGAGTAATACTATTTGAAGAAGTTGAAACACCCCACGTTGCACCAGAAGGAGCTCCGTCCTGAATGTTTCTATCGGCAAAACTCCCATCACAAGTTCCAACTGCAGTATTAACAGAATAATCTATATCATCAGCATTTAGTCCTGTTGGAGAAGATGATGGCATAGAGAAACCTACGAAGGTAACAGTAAAACTACCTCCCGCCGTAATACCGGTTGGACTCATAAAATAAAGTTCCAAGTTTGTTGCGGTACCATCAGACAAACGAGTTAAAATTGGTTGTAATTCAAATATATTTGCACTTTGTGCTTTGTGCAAAAACGCTCGAGAAATAAAAATTAAACAGATAGATAAAAGAACAATTTTGGAAATAGAAAAAGCGCCAAAATTATTCTTAAAATTTTTCATCAACTATTATTTTACAAAATAACTACCTCAAGTGCAATATTTAGAAATTTCCAGTTGCAATATAAGTAAATGTAGTTGAGTAAGTTCCAGCCTCTGTCGCCCCAGACACATTAGCTAAGTAATACATATCAATATTCATACTTGAAGTTGCAACCCCTGAAGAAGCGAATTCCGTTGTAGTTCCAGGTATAAAATTCCAATCTGGACCAGACTGATAATCGTAACCAAAAGATGGACTAATTATGCCAGTCGCCGAAGAAGCTGAAATTGCAAATTGTTCTGTTCCCGGGGTTCCATTAGAGTCATTACTAATGGTTGCGGAAGATATCGTATTTGCACCAGAGGTTAAATTATCAGCCTCGTAAGTCAAACTAAATCCGGAAGAAGCAGTTGAATATACAGTAATGCTGTGTGCCGAAGTTGCCGTATCAGATCCAAGTCCATCATATGTGGCATATCTAGCACCAGCTGATGTTAGAGTTCCGAAACCAACTGAGTTATCAGAAATACTAAATGTTATTGAAGTTGAAGGAGCAGGAGCCTCCTCTACCCATTGAATAGATACCATACCAAAATCCCACTCTGATTCTGAGTTTAAAGCAGATCCTCCATCTATCGTGGTTCTTAGTCTTGTCCAAATACTATTATCTACAGTATTAACAAAATCTTCTGGGGAAAAAGAAATTCCAATTCCTCCAGTTGCGTTGTTTATTGAAATACTATCACTATAAATAAAAGCATTGGCGTTAGAGGTCTGACCCATATCAAGAAATCCTCCCGTGTTAGTTGTTGGATAATGAATTGTTCCTCCGGCGTCATTAATACCAAATCTTACAGTTCCTCCCGTTGTTGAATCATCTCCGCGAAATCTATTTGCAAAAATAAGACCAGCTAAAGTTGCACTATTTGGTGGAGTAACCGAGAAGAACATGTGCAAGGAAGCCGCTTCTTCTGATGCTGTCGCATCCATATCAAAGTCGTATGGGAAATAAGCTGAAGCCATAGCATTTGATTCATCTAGAGCGGTAACATCCCAGGTAGAAGTTGCAGAGGTTTCGTCGAGAGTTCTAGTATTCGAGCAGTCTCCAGCCGCGACCGTTCCTAATCCCGCAAAACAAGAAGCTCCAGCCGTAGAAGTATTTGTTGTTCCAAGTATTATATAAATTCTATCTATTCCAATATCAGAAGTTGAGTTAGATCCAGCCAAAAAGCCAACCCTGACTTCCCCATTTGAAATATAGTCCGTTATCGTCACATTATTTTTTGCCCAACGACTAGTCGAATCTTCTGGGGCCCCTGGAATACGACAAGCAAAAGAAGCAGCTGACAAATCTTCCCAAGAAGCAGAGGAGAAATTGTAAATTCTTGGCATATAAGAAACTCCGTTAGCCGAACAGGCATATTCTGCAGAAACTAACACAGAATTCATTCCAGAATAGGTATCAACGTTTTTAAAAGAAAAATAAAAACTAGCGGGTGTACCAGCGGTCCCAGCAACCCTCACCCTAAGATTATCGGAACCATTTTCCCACGAAGAAGTTGCAAACTTTCTCGTCTCAATAGCAGGAATTGCTAAATCATACATTCCAGTTAAAGTACCCGAACCTTCATTGGTTATATTTGCTGGGAAATAAACCGAATTTGTAACAGCTCTTAAAAAGACATAATCAATAGAAACCTCTGAGGAAGTATTAGTCTGACCAAAAAATCTTATTTTTACTTCATCACTTCCATTAACAAAGTTTGTAAGAGGAGTAGTCACAGGTCCTGATCCATTTGCAAAATATCCGTCATAGATCATGTAAGTAGAAGTCGCAACCAAAAGTGGCTGAGTTGTAGATGCCGCAAGTATAATATTTCTCCAACCTCCACCTGTACAGTTTGCGTCTGCCGCATAATCAACATCTGTTGAAGAAACGAAATCACAAATCTGAACTGAGCTCGTGGGGGCCGTAGCGTCAACATCAAATTTATAATCAATAAAGAGAGCATTCGCATTATAAATATCAACATTTGAAAAAGTAACAAGTCCCTCATATCCAGTTGCCCCAGAAATTATAGTCCAATGAAATCCATCTTTTGCATATAGAGCTCTGTAACTTCCAAGGTTTATTCCTTCCGTTGAGGCAACACGTTGTGAAGTTGTACTACTTGCCGAACCCGTTACAACAGTTGCATTGGACGGAACATATTGAAAAGTCCTAGTGGGTTGTTCTGAGTCATTAGTCCAACCAATTGAAACAAAAGCAAAATCCCAAAGAGCTTCTGAGTTTGTCGCCGCGGCATTATCAGCAGTCGTTCGGAGACGAATATTCATCTCATTTGTTTTCGTATTTACAAGTGACTGAGGATCCGTGTTCATACCCATTATTCCTCCGTTGGCGACTCCAACGGTGACACTGTCTGTGTACGTATAAGCCGTTGTTGCCGTTGCACCAATCGGCACCCAACCTCCAAGGCTGGCTTCGCTTCTTCCTGAATAATCTCTAATTCCCATCTGAACCGTTCCTCCCGTTCCTGAAAGAAATCTACCGGCAAAAAACACCCCCGTGACAAGTGCATTCGTCGGGACCGTCACGGGAAAATCAATGTTCGCCGCTTTTCCTTCCTCCGTGGCCGTGGCATCCATATCAATATCAAAAGCATAATATTCATTTCCTCCAGCCATTGTCACCGCTTCATCTTCCGCCAAAATTCCCCACGAAGAAGTGGATGTTCCGTTTGCCATACTTATGTCTCTGGTTGCAGTGACTGAATTCGTATTAGAAGTTCCAAAAGAAACTTCATAACCAGTTGAAGCACTATCAGTATTAGTTGACCCTAACATTATGTAAGCAAAATCAGTTCTCAGACCGATTGCACCAGCCTGCCCAAAAAATCCCAACTTCATTCCGTCACCATTTATATAGTCACTCAAAGTAATATTATTTAAAGCAACAGCAAAAGTTCTGTCCGTTGTGTCACATAAAGTAGCCGAAGACCCAATGTTCGTCCATGAACCCAACGAATAGTTGTAAGCTTTGGGCCAGAAAATAGTTCCCGCCGTTCCCGCCGAACAAGAAGTCTCTGCTCTAAGTAGTATGGTGTTCATTCCAGTGTAGGTTTGAACATTTTCAAAAAATAATTCTGCAACGGCAGAGTTACCGGCGGTACCGGCTACGGCTAGATACGAGTTATCACTTCCGGTTTGTCCTCCTCCAATAATAACGTTCTTATAATCCCCTGCGGTTGCTCCAGTTCCAGCATTACGAAATCCGGCAGGAGAATATATCGGATCAACGATTGCCCAAACACGAAGATAGTCGACAGCAAAAGCGGTCGTTGTGTTGGTAGTAGATAGATATCTAAATAAAATTTGATTACTTCCATTAACAAAGTTTGTAAGAGGAGTAGAAGTCGTTACGTTTGCTCCACTTGAAAAATATCCATCATAAACTTGATAGTGATATGCAGTTGCGGTTGTTGGAGCCACCGCTGTTGAGCTTGGTAAGTTAAGACTTCGCCAACCTCCACCTGTACACTGAGCATCGGCTGCGTTGTTTACAAAAGTAGAGCTATTCCAATCACATATCTGAAAAATAACAGAGGGGGCTGTTGCATCTCCATCTATCTCTGTTTGAAAAATTAAAGTATTGGCATTGTTTAATTGAACCCCTCCAACTGTAAGATGCATATTTATTCCTGAAGCGGTAGAAGTAACCATCCAATGAACGTTATCGTCAGCCAAGGTTCCTCTCCAAGAACCAGCGTTAACTCCTTCAGCCGCTGGGGCTTTAACTGCTTCAATGAGAGCTTCTGTTCCAGTCACAAGTTGTCCTCCAGTTGGAGTAAATTGATAGTGAGAAAATGCACTCTTTGGTTCTTCTGTTTCTATTTTATCTACCCCAAAGTAAACCGCGGGGAACATTCCAATAAAAGTAGAAACTAAAATTAAAAAAGACAGCGCTGTTCGGCCAGAATTTTTATTTTTAATTTTATTTAAAAAACGATACATTTATTTTTTAATACTATCTATTGTATATCACCAACTCTGACATTAAAAATTCCATCTAAAGACAAACTCGCAACCTTCACATCCCCTCCTCCACTTATATATTCGATTTCAAAATTTCCACTTTTGCTTTTGAAAGTTGTCGACGAAGGATTTTTACTTCTTGTATCAAAAACCTGCATTGACTCCCCCATTTTAGAAATCCAAAACAAAACTCCTCCATCATAAAACAGCGGTGTGTCACTTGAGATCAAATCAGCGTTAACGATTCTATCCCAAGCAAGTGGCTCTCCATTCGGATCCATTCCTCCTCTCTTACGAATAAGTGTTTCCTTACTAAAAATACTAAGTGAGTTAGTTGATGAGGCCATTTCATCAGAGCTTGTTACAGTTTTTTCTTCTTCAAAAATACCTGAAACTGTTTCTCCTTTAATAAACAAATCAGCGTTATATTCAACGGGATCCAGAACTCCCTCCAAAACAGCACCAGTGGTTTCTAATCCGGTATCAAAGTTATTTTTTTTAGCTTCATCATTCTTAGCTTCTTCCTCCAAACTAATATTTTCTTTTTGGTCTACTAGAATCTCTTCTCCTCCAACACCAAATTCTTCAGACGATTCATTTGTTCCAATAATTATTTCTTCGCTAGTTGAAACTTCAGAACTTTTATTTTTATCTTCCCAATCTTGATAAATAGCTACACTTCCAGAAGCCATAGTTGTCATCCACACTTCAGTCTCTCCTGTTGGTCTAGTTAGTTTTATTATTCTGACATTGTCTTCAAAAGTTTTATCAAAAGAAATCAAATCATTATCAAAATCAGGTAGAGAATCTGGAACAGAAACCATATCATCATATGTAACCTCCAAAACCATTCCGTCCAGATAAACAACAGGGAGCGCGTCTAGCGTTGGGAGAGATCTAATTTCTATTTGCAAATTAGCCACATCCTGCCAAGAATAAATCGGCAAGCTAAGAGTGTAATCTTTCCAGTTATCATAACCAACCGTTCCAAGGGACACCCATTCTTCTCCTCCTATATTCATAAATATTTCGTAAAGAGGTTCACTACTTACTGAATCATCTTCTTCAATAATTATTTCTTCTTCTTTGTCTTCTTCGGGCTGAGAATCAGTTTCTTCTGTATTTTCAGAATTAGAAGAAACACCCTCAACTGTTTCAACAGAGGAAGTTTCGTCTGTTTCTGTAATTACTTCATCATTATTAGTAGTAACTTCTTCTTCATTATTTACTTCTTCTACTGTTGTTTCAATGATTGGATCTGTCGGGGTTGGTTCTGGCTCCGAAGAAACTTCTGACTCAGGTGTTGGTTTTGGTTCTGGAGTTGGCTCTGGTTCTGGATCAGACGCTGGAGTTTCTTCTCCCTCAGCAAAAGCTTCTCTTGCATCAAAAGCAAAGATTATTTTTTCAAATATTTTTTTAAATCCCATTCCATCAACTGGAGCTTCCGATTCTGGTGCTGGTTCTGGTTCAGGGTCAGATTGAGGAGTTGGTTCTGGGGTAACCTCTGGCTCAGGTGTTGGTTCTGGTTCAGATTCTACAGGTGGAGTTTCTTCTGTTGGGCTTTCTACAACAGGAACTTCTTCAATGGTTTCTCCATCATTATTTTCTTCTGTTGAAACAGGCTCCGAACCATCTTCAGAAATATTATTTTCCGTTTCTATAATTTCTGTTTGAACCTGAGATTCTTCCTCTGCTTTTACACCCTCTTCAACTGTTTCTTTTGATTCAACTTTTTGATGAGAAAAAGATCCGTCGTCAATTGCCCAAGAAAGTTTCAACTCAAAAGTTTTTGGATATTTATCACTAGGAATTTCTCCAGAGAAACTTGAACAAAAAATAGAACCTGACTTTCCTTTTGTTAAGTATGCAGAGTTTTCTTCTGTATATTCAACAATTTTTGCTTTTTCATCCAAGTCTGGTTTTCCTTGAGCTCCCTCTGTGTTATACCAACCTCCAAGACAATCTGTCGGGCTGAACTTTGCCACAGCTCCCTTTGAACTGAAACCAACAGCAACAACGATTATGATAATCAAAGGAACTGTCGCAGAAATAACTGCTCGGTGATGAAGATTCCAGAACTCATTTAAAGCATCTGAATGAATTTCAAAAATAGGACTATTCTTCCTAAGCGAAAGAATATTGGAGTCCTTTATGTCCGAGATTTTTGATTTGTTTACTTTAAACATCTTCCGGAGTTGCATTAAGAAGATTATAGCAGGATTCTTATTTATTTTCAGTTGATAACTGCGCCGAAAATACCATAATAAACAGCTAGGAAGTTAAGGATCGAATGGGAGATAGAAATATAGACCAAATTCGGGAAAAAATAATAAAGAAGTGCGAAAAATAAGCCACCGACAAAAGAAAGAGGCACTCCAATTTCTGGAGACTGGTAAATTACATGAATCAGAGCAAATAAAATAGCATTTGTAATTATTATTTTATATGGACTATTCCAGAACTCAGATAAAAACCTCATCAAAAATCCCCGAAAAATAAACTCCTGCGCAAAAGAAATGATTATAAAAAATGAAATCAGTCTTGTGTCTTGCCACCAAGAAATCGCGGGCGCAGGAAAATAAGTTTTTCCAACCCACAAAATAACGGCCACCCCAACAATTGTAAATAACGAATACGGTAATATGCCGGACTTCCAACTCTTTGGATGGAAACCAAGCTCGTCTGATCCCCAACCAGAACGACGAATATATCCATAGATAAAAAGCGAGATAACCATCAAGGCGACGATTCTATATTCAATAGGAACAATCCCGAAATAGATAGACGCAACCGGCAAAATAAAAAGAAAAAATATAAAAGGAAACGGACCTTCGTCAGAAAAAAGCTTGTGAAATATTTTTTTGAACATATACAAATAATACCTTGAAAATAAACCCTAAGTACAGACGGATAATAATAGACAACTGAATATTGTAAATTTATTTAAATAAACAATTATTTGAATTTTAACTAGAGTTAAAGTTAGAATTAGAATTCTACCTATTAGCAATTTTACCACGATCGTGGTAAAATTGCTAACAACAAAAATAAACTTTTTTAAAAAATTATTTCTTTCCTGTATTTTGTTTAAGCCTGAATTTTACAATCTTTGTGATCAAAGTCATTGGCAAGGGCTCTTCTAGAGAGAACTGAATTGTTCCTTTTGAGGTTTTGTATTTAACCAATTCTTTTTTGAATTCATTAATTCCAGAAACTCCCGGATAAAATCCAATGTGCGTCTTGTATCCAGCAAAGTGGACCAAGTTTCCATTTAATTTGAAAGTTGGGATTCCATAACTTATAGACTCTTCGGCCTTGGGAGCAAGCTTCTTTATAGCTGCTCTTATTTGTTTAAGGAGAACCTGTGTTTCCTTGGAATGACTCGCAATATAGGAGTCAATATCTTCGTGATCTTTCATTGCCCCTATTTTAGCAAATTTAAGGGGTTTTGGCGAAGAAGAGAATTTGAATTTGTACTGACAGTCTCGGTCTCGTACTTTTCCTTGCCAAGACCAGCAAGGATTTTTGAGCTACTTTCACCCTACAATTTTGACCCTTCTCGGAATTGCAAATTAAACTTCAAATTTCCTTAACTATGAAAGCAATATCATCTGAATCGATCCATCTTGAATTACCTCTCAAAATATAATTTTCTAGATTTAACGAATCAGAACCATCGTCTATTTTCCACTCTCCTTGAACTCTTATCCAAAAACCATTTGTGTATTTCTGAACTAAATCATCACTAGTTTTTAAATCTTCAATATATAATTGAAAAGCCTTAATTGTGTCCTCTATTAGTCTCTTAGTACTTACATAAAAGGTAAATATCTCTCCAACTTCTAATGTCAAATGCTTTTTTGCATCAAATCCATAACCAGCACCGATACTTTTACCTTTATAAGTGAAAAGCTTCAGGGTATTCCCGTTGTGTATTAATCCGTGACGAAAAACTGCCCAAAGAAAAGAACCTCTTTCAATATATAAGGGATCAATTTTTGCAAAATAGCTTTTAATAAAAAAGACTGCGTTTTCAGAAGACTTATCTTCACCCTGGAGATACTTTCCTAATGATTCTATTTCAGGAAGTAAATAACGAAAAACCACAATATTCCAAGTTGCTTTCTTTTCTAGCAGCAGGAGATTATCGAGTATTTCTTTAAGATGTTTAAGATCCTCACTCAAAGTCATCAGAGCTATTGTTCTTTGAGTTTGCGTTGACATACTAAGTTATAATTTAATCCTCCTCGGACTCCGAACCTATAATCTTCTTGTGTTTTCCTCGAAAACATCCGCGAAGCGAATTTGAGCTTTTTTGTGTTGATCGCTCCCGCTCGCAAAAAACACAAATTCGGCTGGGAGACATGGATTCGAACCATGATTAACGGCTTCAAAGGCCGCTGTCCTACCATTAGACGATCTCCCAATGTTTTTTATTTAGAGAATTTCAAGCTTAGTCTTTTTAACCTTGCCGCTGTCCCTGCCTCTTCGGCAGATCGCCGATGAGGCGACTACCACTTAAACCTTTCTCCCAATAATGAGGGCATATTACCAGAATATTTATAATTTTTCTAGTCCTTAGCCCTATACTTCTTTGACAATTTGTATTTTAAGAGTATATTGAACAAAAATTGATATATATGAAAAATGTTATTTTAACCCTTGAAAATATCAAGGAAATTACCAAACAGCTAAACGAGATATCGAAAGACAAGAAGTACTGGCTTGGAATTACGTCCGGAAAGACAAATTCCACCAATGAAGAAGGATTTGATATCTTTAGAGGTGTTGGAACCTTTGAAAGAATTGTTTATTTAGAATTCAGTGTTGGTGATTATTACATACAAATCACCCACTTAAGTGCAAAAGAATCTTTCGTAGTTATTCCACAGGAAAGTTACATCCGCCTTGGTGCAGAAATAACAACAGACGGAAGTGACATTTTGTCATTTGAAAATGACCCTCATATTGGAAAAAATGGTGGGACACAAATATATATGGAGTGGACTGTCGCAAGAAATGAGAAATTTAAACCGGCTTTAGTATAAAGTCGGGTTTTTATTTTATAAAATAAAAAAAAGGAACTAATTCCCTTATTTTTGTATTCCGCATTCTTCTTTAAAAAATTCCTCTAAACTTTTGTAATGCTTTACCTTCTCATGTTCAACGGCAGTCAAAGAAT
>CALBMC010000094.1 GCA_937895685.1 uncultured bacterium
GTTCTGTTTATCCAATCAATCTTGTCCGTCCCCATGGTGCCGATCAGTTGATCGTTTTCTTTGAGGACAACTCCAAAAGTGAAAGAATTTCCGTCAGACCTATGCTTTTTCTTTATCCAGTCCAGTTCGCTTTCGAAAGAGACTGGTAGAAAATTTCCAAGATTTTTCCAAATCTTTGGGTTGTTGCGAAATTGAGTGATGATCTCTGCTTCGGATTCATCTAATAGTCGGAGATAAGTTTTTTCTCCAACTAAGTAAGGTTTTTCTTTTACCATTTTATTAAATTTTTTGTGAACAGTTTTTCGAATTCGGTATTCGAATTAACCGCCCAAGAAAGTAGATTTAATTAAAAATCCCAGCTTCCGTTGAGCTGGGACCTTTCGACCACAAAATATTTATGAGGTCAGGAGCTCAACACAAGCAGAAAGAGAAGAGATACAAGTCTCTCCATTCATAGTAAAGACGCCCGCGTGGGAAGCTCTACTTAATCTGCATGTGTTATTAGTTTTCATATTTTTATATTATCATTTTTTGGGGTTTTGTCAAACAAATAAAAAAGCCAGCGTTTGCCGGCTAAAAAACTACCTCTTCACCTATTTGTATATGATCAACCTTTCTATTGGTTTTATAAATTTTTCCTACCGGCTTTCCTTCTTTGAAGTAATAACAGTTGGAAAAATTATTCCCATATCTTTTCTCCCAAGATCTCTCAGTCTCTTTCGGGTCTGACAAAGATTTAAGTTTTTTAATTTGCTCTTTTATATATAAATCCTGATTTTCAATTTTTACATATCCAACACAAGTGTCGTTTTCTCCAAAAATCATTTTGATTGGCCCAAGTTCGATCAAGTATTTTAAATGATCTTTATTTGTTTTGAAGCCGGTTTTCCCGTACATTACATATACTTCAGGGGTTCCAAATTCTAACTTGAATACTGGGTTATCGATTGGTTCTCCTCTATCTGCCAATTGAAACCTAATGTTATTACTAAGACCGTTTAAAAAGTGAGGTGAATCAAGGATCTTTAGTGTGTCTTTTTCGGAAATATACATAAGGAAAAGGGGTCTATTTTCGTACCCTTCTTTATTTAAAAGAACTTTCATAAAATTATTTTTGTCAGATTATACAAAAAAAATAATATTTATACAAACTAACAAAAAACCGGCATTGTGCCGGTTTTTTGTTAGTTCAAGTTTTCTAAAAATTCTAGAACCTTTTGGTTTCGCAGAACCTCTTCGACATAAAGCCTTGCTCGTAATGGATCAACTCCTTCGTATTTACTCATCAAGTCTTTTACGTTGTTTTCAATTTCTTCTTCTGTTGGAGCGATTTTTTCTTCTTTACCAATTTTTTCAATTGCAAGAGAAAGTTTCGCTCTCTTCTCTGCGTCATCATGAAATTCTTTTCGAATGTCGTCTTCTGTTTTTCCAATTCTTTTCAAATAATCATTCCAATCAAGTCCCATGTTAGCGATGTCGCTTTCTAGTTTTTCGATTATTTTGTTTTCTTCAAAAGAAACAAGGATATCAGGAACTTCAACTTTCATATCTTCTAGAACTTTTTCTAAAATGGCAATTCTTATTTTTTCTTTTTCTTGCCACTTTTTCTCATCTAGAAGTTGATCTTTAAATTTAGATTTGAAGTCATCAACGTTTTCAAACTTCCCAAGACTTTTTACATATTCGTCATCAAGCGGAGGCAGATTCTTTTCTTCTAAAGCGTCTCCATGTTCATGATTGTCGTGAGAGTGACCTTCTGCGTGAAGGGCTTCATGAGCACGATATTTTCTGAGTTTCAAAATACCTTCTTCTAACTCTTCGTCAGTTATTGAAACTTCTTTTGAATCTTTATTTTTTTCTTTAGCTATCTTTTTATAATCAGGAAGAGTTATTTCTGGCACCACTGCTGTTGTAATTTTGAATCCAAGAGGATTATCAAGAGCAATTTTTGTAAGAGTTATTTCTGGTCTTCCAATTGCATCTATTTTCTCTTCTTTTATTATTTCTGGATAAACTTCTGCCAGAGCAAGTTCTGCCATTTCTTCTAGAAGAGCTCTGTCTCCTATGTGTTTTAAAACAAGGTCGCGAGGAGCTTTTCCTTTTCTAAAACCTGGCAACTCAACAGCATCTGTGAAGTTATCTAGAGCTTTTTCTTTGAAACTCATAAAAGTTTCTGTGTCGATCTCTCCAGTTATTGCGATTCTGCTTTTTTCTAATTTTTCGATTTCTATTTTTGGTGTTTTCATTTTTGTATTAATTTACTGACAAGAAATATACTGAGGCTAGCACAAGTAAAACTACAACAACTAAAGTTCCGAGTTTTATTTTCCCTTTTTGTATCATACAGATTAAGAGACTTTTGGTCTGATTTCCTTGTCATACCTTTCGATACATTCATCAATTATTTCCATAGCGGTATCCGCTCCAAAGAATCCTAGAACTTTACAAGTGCCTGGTTTCTTTAGATCTTTGTAGTGTTCGAAATAGTGCTCCACTTCTTTTGCCCAGTGTTCTCCGAAATATTCGTAAGACTCTATGTGATCCATTCTCTTGTCGTCATTTAGAACGGTAATTATTTTGTCGTCTCTTTCTCCTCCGTCTTCAAATTTTATAACTCCAATAACACGAAGTTCGGCTAATGATCCTGGGACAAGATTCTCTCCCACTCCTGCAATAATGAAATCCAAAAGGTCTCCATCTTGGTCAAAAGTAGAAGGGATTGCTCCATAAACTGCAGGGTAGGCGAGTGAAGAATATCCAACTCGATCAAGTTTCAAGTGTCCTGTTTCAGTTATGAATTCATATTTATTTATAGATTGTGAATTTATCTCAACCAATCCGTTTATAATCTTCTCTTCTTTGTTTACGAAAGCAGGGAGAATGTGAAGTAGGTTTGGTTGGATTCTTGAGATTGGGTAATCTATGTTTGCCATAATATTGGTTGAAAGTTTATAGTTTTAATTTTTTATAAAGAAGAATTATTCTTCGTCTGTCTTCTTTACTTCTTCGTTTTCGACTTCTTCTTCCTTTTCCTCTTCTTTGTTTTCTACATCCTCTTCGATTTCTTCTTCAGTAGATTCCTCAGAGTCAGTTGTTAGATTTTTTAGATCAGATAGTTTTACAAATCCAGCTTCATCTTCAAGACGAACTTCTTCTCCATCACTTGAAGCGAATTCTTCACCCTTAACTCCTTTTATGTCTATTCTCCAACCAGTTAGTTTGGCAGCCAGACGAACATTTTGTCCTCCTTTTCCAATCGCAAGAGACAGTTGGTCATCTGCTACTTCAATTGTTGCTGTTCTTCCTTCTGTATCGATTGCCACGTCCAAAACTTTTGCTGGAGAAAGAGAATTTGAAATAAATGTTGCTGGATCTTCAGCCCAAGGAATAATGTCTATTTTTTCTCCTGATAGTTCATTCATAACTGTTGTTACTCGAACTCCTCGTCCTCCAACACAAGATCCAACTGGATCAACTCTTTCATCATTTGAGAAAACAGCTATCTTTGATCTTGATCCTGGTTCACGAGCGATTGCTTTTATTTCTACAACACCGCTTGCTATCTCAGGCGCTTCAACTGCGAAGAGCATCTCTATAAATCTAGGATGAGTTCTAGAAAGACGAAGAACTATTCCTCTTGGTGTTTCATCTACTTCATATAGATAAGCTTTTATTCTGTCTCCTCTTTTCCAATGTTCTCCTTGAATTTGCTCTTCAAACGGCATTATTCCTGTTGCTCGGTGTAAATCAACGAACATTGCTCCGCGGTCAATTTTTGAAACATAACCAGAAACAATTTCTCCTTCTTTTGCTCCGTATTCATCAACAATAGAGCTTCTTTCTGCTTCACGAATTTTTTGGATTATTACTTGCTTTGCTGTTTGGGCTGCGATTCTTCCGAAATCCTCTTTTGCTTCTAGAGGGAAAACTATTTCACTGTCTAATTCTGCATCTTTTTTGATTCTCTCTGCATCCTCGAGCATTATGTGTTTTTCTGGATTGTATCTTGTTCTCTCGTCTCCTTCTTCTGGAACATCTTCTTCATCCTCTGGAACAACTCGAACGGTTGATTCATCAACTACTATTTTTACTTGGTAGAATTCAGTTTCTCCAGTTTCAAAGTTAAATTTACATCTAACGATTTGATCTCTTTTTCCGTATTCTTTTTTGTAAGCAGCGGCAAGAGAAAACTCAATTGCTTCGATTATTTTGTCTTGAGGAACTTTCCGTTCTTCCTCTAATTGTATAGCTGCTAATTTAAGCGCTTTTAGGTCTAACATATTTAATTGTTATTCAATTATTTAATAAATAAAGCCGGAGACCATCCGACTTGTAATGTTCGTAATATATCAGAAAAGACGCATTTCGGCAACCAAGGAAATAAGACAGATGAATATCCACAAAAAAACATTTTTTACACCTTTTATTTTTCTTAGGTGTTATAATCCATACATATGGAAACAACTGTTCAACCAAACATTTCTCCTGCTACAGATTTTTCTAATGCAGGAAAGGGAGATAAGAGAAGAAAAATAAAACAATATGTAATTTCGATTGTAGTTATAGCTATTTTTTTGACAGGTGTTTATTTTCTGATTTCAAAATTTGAGAGAAACAGACCACTTTCTGACAAGGAAAAATTACAACTTCTTGAGCAGTTAAAAGCTGAAGCGGGACCTGGGCCAACAGATGTAGAAAAGAAAGACCTTTTGGTTGGACTTAAAGCAGAAGCAACAGAAGATGTTATTTCTGATTCTGATAAACAGTCACTTTTATCATCTTTAAACGAGACTGAATAAACATGCAAATTACTAAAAAACTTAAATTAGCTTTATTTTTATCAGCTTTTTTGGTTGTAGCTTCTATTGTTCTACCGGTAAAAGGAGCGGGGGGATCAGTGACAGGAACTGCCTGGTCACCAAATATTGGATGGATATTTATGAATTGTGCGTCACAACCATCAGCTGGTGGAGGTGGAAATGTTTGTGGAACAAATAATTATGGAGTAACCGCTTCTGAAGGAGGGGCTCTTTCTGGGTATGGATGGTCACCGAATGTTGGTTGGGTGAATTTTTCTGGGGTAAGTATTTTGCCTGGAATGGCACCTGGAACTAGTGTTGTCACTGGTTTCGCTAGTTTTTTGGGCGGTGGAGCATTCGAAGGACCAACTGAGGACGGATGGGATGGGCTTGTTTCTTTAGCGGGTGCAGGTTACGGAGTGACAATTTCTCCAACTGGAGATGCTAGTGGATATGGATGGGGAGATGATGTTGTTGGTTGGGTTGATTTTTCAGGTGTGACTTTCCCACCAACAGAAGCAACTGGTCTTACTTTATATGCTACCCCTGCTTCCGTTGTTTATACAGGAACTCCTGGATCTGTTTCTCTAAACTGGGTAGCTCCAGTTGGTAGTGGATATGTTCAATGTCGGCCAAATTCTGGGGTTAATACAACAACAGGAGAGGTTTCTTCTTGGATGACAATCCCAACTCTTATGCCTCCAAACGGTATCCAAAGCGGTGTCACTGTTCCCGGTCCTGCCTTCAGCTCAGTTTCTTTCTCAATTGCCTGCATAAAATCTGGAGAAACTTGGGATATGGCTGATATTGCTTCAACAAGTGTACCGATAACAAGTGAGTCTGGAGATGCTTTCGTTAACCTTACAGATATATGTATTGCTCCTGGAGACACTGGAACTTTATCTTGGGATTCATCCGACACAATTTCTTGTACTGGAAGTGGAAT
The DNA here is from genome assembly GCA_937895685.1 of uncultured bacterium. Lineage (GTDB taxonomy): Bacteria > Patescibacteriota > Minisyncoccia > Phycocordibacterales > UBA9973 > JAGOTH01. Next base: position 5,746 of record CALBMC010000094.1, read on the forward strand.
AGGATTTTCTACTGCTGGGTCAACAAGTGGAAGTGATGACGTAAATCCAAGCGACACAACTAATTATTCTATTTCTTGTTCTGTTTCTGCAGCCGCAGGAGGAGGAACAGTAGAAGACGAAGCAACAGTTACTGTTTCTAACGACTGTGGAGCTAACAGTGCACCTTTTGTTAACTTGATAGGAGCTTGTATTGAAACAGGTTCTGGTCCAGAAAATATTTCTTGGACATCTTCTTATACAACTTATTGTTCTGCTGATTATCAGGAAGACTTTGATACTGGAGGAGATACTTCTGGTAGTGATAGTGTTAACCCAGCAAGTACGGCAAGTTATAAGATTTCTTGTGATGTTGCAGAAGCCGAAGGAGGGGGAACAATATCAGATACAGCAACAGTTCTTGTTCAAGATAGTTGTGCCGGAGTGATATGTACAGATTTGGAAGATTGTCCGGGAGGAATTCCTAAGTTTGAGTATCGAGAGAACTAAGATGTTGATAAAAGATTTTTATTAAAAGTAAATTACAAGTAAAATTAAAAGTATGAAAATAAACAAAGCATTTATACACACCATAAAAGGAATCGCGATTGGGCTTGTTCTTGTCGCTGGGATTTCTTATGTTCAAGCTGCATGGGCACCTCCAGCGGGAGCGCCGAGTGAGGCAAACAATGCTCCAGCTCCGATCAACGTGAGCAGTAGTAACCAAGCAAAAGAAGGATGGCTATCTATTGGAACTACAGCAAGCCCGAATGTTCAAATAGAAATCACTACTCCAACTGACACTGGAACTGCGTGGATAGATATTTTACAGGTTTGGAAAACAAGTCAGTTTGTAGGCTCAGCAAAATTCGGTAAAGATGGTCAAGCTGGAGTTGTAAATATTGTAGAGCCTTCTGCAAAAGTTAACATCGGTTATGATACGACACCTTTCGTTACTCCTACTGGTCCAGAAGAACTAAATGTTTCTGGAGATATTCTATCTACTGCTCTTGTTAATGCAGGACCTGGTTTTGATATAACCTTAAAAGGACAGTCAGATGATTGGTATCCAACAATGCTTTGTGCTGATACAAATGGAAAGATTGTTTTGTGTAGAGACCTTCCTGGTGTTCCATATGTGGAAGGAGAATACGATCCAATTTCAATTGATCTAACTCTTAATGATGTTGCAGAATTTCCACCAACAAATGGTTGTGACGCTGATGATATTAATTTCACAACAAGCATCTCTGGAACAGATACAACACCTACATATTCTTGGACAATAGTGAAAACTGCTGGTACAGGAGCTGGAACTCTCTGGTCACCAGCGACCCTTTCTGGATCTGCTCCAAGTGTTTCATTATTTAGACATGCTTCAACAATGAGAACATTTTCTATTACTGTTACAGCTACAGATGATGAAGGAAACACTGACTCAGACACTGTAACGAAAAATGTTCAATCAGTTTCTTGGTACGAAACTAACGAGCTAGGTGGAGGTGCAATGTGTCCAGATTAAAAATAGATTTTGTAAACAAAAACCCTTGCAAGTTGCAAGGGTTTTTTCGTTAAGCTTAAATGTTGGGATATTTTAGAGCTTAATGAACTTTTTATTTTTTGCCAGGTATATCCCAGCAGGTTGATCGAAGCAAAGGATTTCACTTCCTGGAAAAATTTCTTTTTCCAAAATCTTTTGTCCGGAAATATTGTATATTTCCAGCAAAAAGTTTTGCTTTGAATTTATAACCAAGTTCTCACCTGATATATAAAGTTCAAAATTTTCAGAAATATTTTCAGTTACTGAAACCTCTTCTTCGGGTTCACCGAGTTTCGCTATGAATTTATTGGCACAGATATTTTCCACAAAATCATCACCCCACTCTGCTTTGAGAGGAGACATTCCTGGGTTTGCAACACCATACCAGTATCCATTTATCCAAAATGTTCTTTCGAACATTAAGGTTGAATCTGAGTCAACTATTACTTCCCAGGATATTCCATCATCTTTTAATCGAAATGGTCCAGGAGATATATGAAGTTTATTTTCGAGAACAAATAAATGTCCTCCACCAGATATTTTGCCCCAGTTTATACCATCGAAGGTATATAACTTTGTTACAAGGTCTATTGGATCGGTGAAAACCCCGTATATTTTTCCATTGAAGTATTCAACATCGCCAACCAAATTTATTAAAAATGGTGAATTTGGCTCTACGTCTTGTCCTGTACTTAAATCGTATCCGATAAGGCATTTCCAATCCGGCCCAGCCCCAAGTTCTGTGTAGTTATAGCTAAACCAAACAGTGTCAAATAGTTTATCGAAATCTCCACCAGTATACCCATCTTTGAAAATTACTTTTTCAACTGAATGAGAGTTTATATCTATAATTGCTCCCCATGCCGATATTCCATTGATATAGGAAATGTTGCCAGAGATTACCAGTTTTTCTGAAATGATATTTGAATATATTACGTCTTCAAGGTTGTCCTGATCAGCTACGTCTATATCGATTCCCCATGGAATCAGGTTTCCTTCACCATTCCAGCTGAATATATCAATGTTAGTAACGAATATTACTTCGTCGCCATTTACCTCTATTTGAAAAATTTGGTTAAATTCTTCATTTGCGAAAACCGCTGACTCAAGTTTTTGGTCTGAAAATTTAGCAACCGAGTTATACTGGTTACCATTTATTTCAGTGAATTTCCCGTACAGGAATGTCCCGTATGGTGTTTCCACCAACGAAGCCCCTGTTTGTGAGCCATCCTGGTTAGAGGAAAAATCAAGACATTGCCACTGTTCATTTACTACAACAGCGTTAAAATCTTCCCATGAAATTTGTGAAAACAGAGTTGTTGTTGCGCCTCCCAACAAGGCAGTCAACAGGATTGCGATTAAATTTTTCATTTTTAATATGCTTTGATTACATTAAACATTATAAAGCTTGTCAAGTCAAGGGCGAGTGGGTCTTAGTGTGTATAAGCTGTTTATAATCAAAAGCTCTAGTTTTAAGCCTTTTCTCATGATAAAGTCATATATAATGAACTACTCAAAAGAACTAATCGATTCTCTGGTGCCAGATACCGGCCTTTTTGTCTCTGATTTGGAGGTAAAATTCCCAAAAAGAAGCCTTGAGGAAGGCTCTAAGGTGACTCGGTTTGCTCCAAGTCCTACTGGTTTTTTGCATATTGGAGGTGTTTTTACTTCTCTTGTTTCAGAGCGAACAGCCCATCAGTCAGGTGGAGTTTTTTTATTGAGACTTGAAGACACAGATGATAAGAGAGAGGAAGTAGGCGCAGAAGATCTTATTCTTGAAGGTTTAAAACATTTCGGAATAAATTATGATGAAGGAATAACAAAAGACGGCGAAGATGGAGCCTATGGTCCATATAAACAAAGCGAAAGAAGGGAAATATATGCAACCTGTGTTCGACATCTTTTAGAAAAAGGACTTGCCTATCCTTGTTTTTGTACACCGGAAGACCTTGATCAAAACAGAAAGATTCAAGAAACTGAAAAAGTTAGAACTGGTTATTATGGTAAGTGGGCAACTTGCCGAAACCTATCGGAAGAGATAATAAATGAAAAAATAAAAAATGGTGAAGGTTTCGTTATTCGGATGAAATCTCTGGGAACTCACGAGAATCAGTCTGAATTTAAAGACGAAGTAAAAGGTAAGGTTAAAATAACAGAAAATGATCGTGACGAAGTTGTTTTAAAAAGAAATGGTTTGCCAACCTACCACTTTGCCCATGTAGTTGACGATCATTTTATGAGGACGACAGATGTTATTCGGGCTGACGAATGGCTTCCTTCGCTTCCTACTCATATAGAACTTTTTTCTCATATGGGTTTTACTCTTCCTAGATATGCCCATATTTCTCCAATAATGAAGCTGGATGAAGGAAATAAAAGAAAACTTTCAAAAAGAAAAGATCCTGAGGCTAGTGTTTCTTACTATATGGAACGAGGTTTTCCTGTTGAAGCCGTTATGGAATATTTGATAAATATTGGAAATTCTTCTTTTGAACCATGGAAAAAAGAAAACAATGAAAAAGATTTTACTTATTTTCCTTTTGAAATAAGCAAAATGTCTAAGAGTGGAGCTCTTTTTGATATGAAAAAGTTAGAGTTTGTTGCTAAAGAAGTCTTGGCTCGATATGACACAGATAAGTTTTTTGAACTATTCATTACATGGGCAGAAAAATATAACAAAGA
>CALBMC010000095.1 GCA_937895685.1 uncultured bacterium
GAGATGGAGCACTTCTTGAATTTGCTCTTCATCAATTTGTTGTTAATCATTTTTCTTCTAAGAAGTCAGATTATGAATTTATGATTGTTCCGTCTCTTGTTCGCAGAGAAACTCTTTTTGGTACAGGGTATCTTCCACAAGGAGAAGACGATATGTATAAGACACAAGATAGTGATTACTTTTCTGGAACAGCAGAAGTTGCAACTATGAGCTATTTTACAGATACGGTTTTTGAAGCAGAGGCCTTGCCTAAAAAAGTTCTGGCATTTTCTCCGGCATTTCGTCGAGAGGCGGGAAGTCACAGCAAAGACACAAAGGGGCTTTTCCGTGTTCATGAGTTTAGAAAGTTTGAACAAGTAATTTTGTGTGAGGCAAATCATGAGACTTCTGTAAAATACCACGAAGAACTTCTTATGAATGCGGAAGAGATCCTGCAAGCTCTAGGACTTCATTATCATGTTGTTGTTAACTGTGGAGGAGACCTCGGGCTCGGTCAGGTAAAAAAGTATGACATTGAAGCTTGGGTTCCATCACAAGATAAATTTAGAGAAACACACTCATGTTCTTATTTCCACGATTTCCAAACTCGCAGATTAAATATTAGATACAAGGACTCAGAAGGAAAACTTCGCTATGCTCACTCACTAAACAATACAGCTCTTGCTATGCCTCGTATCTTGCAACACATTGTTGAAAATTACCAAAATGAAGACGGAACAGTAACTATTCCAGAAGTTCTCCGTCCATACATGGGAGGAAAAGAAAAAATATCACCTAAGAAATAAATTCGATGCCAAAAGGGAAATCGAACATTCTACCTAAAGAGATTCGTCTTGCTAGAAGAAGAAAATTTAGAAGAAAAATTCTAATTTTCTTTTTTATTTTTGTTTTTTTAGTTGCTGGAGTTGCTCTTTTTTCTAATTCAAAATTAATGCGAATAGAAAATATTGAAGTGAGCGGAGCAGAAGTTTTGAATCCAGAAGAAATAAAAGATTTTATTAAAAAAGAAATGGATGGGAAAGTTCTTTTTATATTTTCAAAAAAGAATTATATTTTCCTACCAGTTGGGGTGATGGAGAGATCTGTTACGAAAGAGTTTCCAAGAATTGGAGACATTCACGGGGTTAAGACGAATCAAAGTACAATTTCTTTTTCTATTACAGAAAGAGAAGAGGAATATTTGTGGTGTGGAGATTCTCCTGTCTTTGGGGCAAGTCTGGCAGACAAGGAATGTTATTTCTTAGATAAGACTGGTTTTATTTTTGCGAAAGCCCCACTTTTTTCTGGAAGTATCTATTTTAGATTTTTTAATAGTTTAGAAAGCCCTGAACCAATTGGTAATTATGTTTTTGATTCAGAAGAATTTGCAAAGCTGATTTACTTTGTTGGTTTGGTTAATGAGATCGGTCTTCCTCCTGTTTCTTTGTCATTTGAAAATGAAGATGGATCTTCTCCTAATTATGTTATTTATTTCAAAAAGGATTACAAGGAAAGATCTGTTCCACCAAAAATAATTCTCAAAAAAGATTTTGACCCAGAAAAAATCGCAAATAATTTGAATTCTATATTCTCTCTTCCAGAGTTTTTAGAAAAGTTTGAAAGCGAGAGCGGAATAGAGTATATTGATCTTCGTTTTGATGGGAAGGTTTACTACAAATAAAAATGGCTGACATTACAGAAAAAGAAAAAATAAACTTTTGGGCGAAACTTCCTCGTCCGTTTTTTGCACTTGCTCCAATGGCAGACGTGACTGATGTGGCGTTCCGAGATGTTATAGCTCGAGCCAGCCGTGTCGGGCAAGAAAGTGGTGGTCCAGATGTTTTTTGGACAGAATTCGTTTCTGCAAATGGACTTTGTTCTGCCGGGCGAGAAGCACTAATGTATGATTTGAAATTTAATGAAAATCATCGTCCTATAGTTGCCCAGATATTTTCCAGCAATCCAGAAAATATACAGAAGACAGCGGAGCTTTGTCGTGAGCTTGGATTTGATGGAATAGACATCAACATGGGTTGCCCTGATCGAACAATAGAAAAACAAGGTTGTGGAGCAAAGATGATAGAAACCCCAGAGATTGCCAAGCTGGTTATTCGTGCAGCGAAGGCTGGAGCGGGGAATTTACCGGTTTCTGTGAAGACTCGAGTTGGATATCGAAAAGAAGAAATTGATACTTGGATTAGAATGATTCTGGAAGAAGGAGTAGACACACTCACAGTTCATGCACGAACCAGAAAAGATTTGTCGAAGGTTCCAGCGAATTGGGATTATTTGAAGCGGGTTGTAAAGCTTCGCAATGAAATAAGTCCTAATACTATCATCATCGGAAATGGAGATGTAAAAGACATAGAAGACGGACTCTCTAAAGCAAAAGAAAGTGGAGTAGATGGAGTAATGATTGGACGCGCTGTGCTTGGTAACCCATGGATATTTGACCGTAATGTTCGAGTTGCAAGACGAGGTAAAAATTTCGGAAAGTTTTGGGCCAAATTAATCCCTCGAAAATGGCAAAAGAAAATTCTTGGAACAAAAGCTTATTCAATAAGCGAAGTTCCACTCAAAGATAAACTGGAAATGCTTGTATATCACGCAGAAACTTTTGAGCGGGAGCTTGGTCAAATTAAAAGTTTTGCTGTTATGAAAAAGCATTTCAAAGGTTATGTCCATGGTTTCCCTGGAGCCGTGGAGTTACGAAATAAATTGTTTGAAAAAGGTAATTCAGCGAGCGAGATAAGGGAGATTGTTGCAGACTTTCTAAAAAGCTAGTTTTGGTATAGAATGACCAAAAATTGAATAATGAAACTACAAAAAGAAATTGTAGAGATCCTTTCAAAAAGATATGGAATATTAGCTAGACTTAAACCAGGAGGTTTTGGAAG
>CALBMC010000096.1 GCA_937895685.1 uncultured bacterium
GAGCTCAAAAGTAAGGTTGTTTCAGATATAACTTTTTCTGACGCTGATGGAGATGGGATTTCAGATTGGGAAGAGTATCTTTGGGGAACAAATCCAGAAAAAACTGACTCAGACGGAGACGGGATTTCTGACTATGAAGAAATTCTCGAACAAAAAAAATCTAAAGGACTTAATAAAGAAGACCCTTCAGGAGAAAATAACTCTACTGATCAATTTTCAAAAGAGTTCTTTGCTACAATTGTCTCTTTAAAACAATCCGGCAGCCTAACAACTGAAGCTTTGGCAAATCTATCTAATTCTTTAATAGAGAATGTCAGCAAAGAGGAAATTCCTGATGCTTACAACATGGATGATATAAAAGTCGGGGTAACAATACCTTCTATTTATTATAAAAACTTAGGAGAGGTTTTATATTCATCTAGAACTTTTGAATTTGGAAGTGAGCTACAAGAACTTTCTGTTTTGGTAGACACAGCCAATGAGGCCTCTGCTTCAAGACTCTCCGTTATTGGAGCAGAATACAAAGCTTTGTCTGAAAAAGTAATGGAGATAGTTGTTCCAACAGATATATACGAAACTCATTTATCACTTTCTAACTCTTTATACAAGACAGGTGACGCCCTTCAGCAAGCCGCCGTCCTTTCAAGCGACCCAATAAGTGGCGTTGCTGGAATAAGTTTCTATTTTAAATATAGTGAAGAATTCACAGAATCCTTATCTTCATTAGAAGACTATTTCACACAAAAAGGTATAATAGTTCCATAAATGACTTCTGGGAAAAAAATTAATTTATCAATCGCATTATTATTAATAACTGTTTTTTCTTTTCCAAAAAATAGTTATGCAATAACAGACCCAATAAACTATACGGGTAATTCTTCTTCTGGGGCAATTTCTGGGGGAGTGGTAACGGCAGCTCTTGGTTGTACTGATGCATATGCAAAAATAGGAGATACTGTTGAAAAGCTTTTTAGTGGGGAAGTTACAGAGAAAATAACCGGCTTAGCAGAGAATGCAGTTCCAACAAAAGATGGAGCGGTTAGGGCTGACGTAAAAGAACAGAACGACAAAGAAAAATGTAAGGACGCCATTGCTTATGCCGCAGCAAAGGTGACACTAAGAGCAATGACTCAAAACATTATTAACTGGATTGGTTCTGGTTTCGACGGAGACAGTCTTTTTATTAAAAACCCAGAATCTTTCTTCAAATCTATTGCAGATCAAGAAGTCTACAGTTTCGTAACTGAATTAAATAACCCAGACAAATATCCTTGGGGCCCAGAGATAGGCGAAGCTCTTTCTGTTGCATACGAAGGAGATGACTTTGAAGATACAACAATTTTTACTCTCGACGAGGAGATAGGTGAGGACTGGGAAGATTTCTTTGATGATTTCAATGTGGGTGGATGGGACGGCTGGATTGCCGCAACTCAAAATCCCGCAAATAATCCAGTAGGATTTAGAGCCGAGGCGTCAAAGGCTCTTGATAATAAGATAGAAGATAAACTAGAGGAAGCCAATAAAGAGCTTACCTGGGGAAATGGTTTCGTTTCCCTCAAAAAATGTGTTGAGTATAAAGACGCGTCTGAACTTAATGCGGGTGGAGGATATATTCCAGGAGACTATCTAGGTGGAGCTTATGGAACAACAGAAGGGGATTACACTCTAGGTGGACTAGAAATAGACAACTGTACAAGATATGAAATAACAACACCAGGAAATGCCATCTCAGACCAACTAAACTTGAGTCTTGGATCTGGAATAAGGGAGGCAGAGCTTGCTGACGAACTAAACGAGTCTATTGCATCAATAGTTGACGCGCTTACAAATCAACTTATTTACGAAGGAGTTTCAGCTGTCCAAAATTCTCTTGTAGACACAGAACAAACTGGTGGCTATGGATCAAACAATGGTTTCTATGATGGAACATTTGATACAGCCTCTGGATTTACTTGGGACCCATATGCGCCAGTTGACCTAGCGGCAGTTGTTCCAGACGACCTAGAAAGGTTAAATGAGTACACCACAACCCTAACACAAGCAAAAAGCTTTATTGAGACCCAAATGCTTCCAACTCTTGAAGCAATAGATAATTTAATGCCAGAACCAGACTATGGATATGATCAGAGGATGCAAGATGTATATAACGCAAGAATTTCAGCAATTTATGCTGAGTCAGATTATGACAAGTTCCAAAATGGAATGGACGTATTTTTCAGTACAATAACACTTGGAATTTTAACCCCTCTTGTTGAAATTGATGACCAACAATTTGCACAAAGGAAAGCCGAGGCTGCAAACGCAGAAACTGAAAGCTATCAAAGAGAAATCCAAAGAATAGCTTGGGATATTCAAAATCACAATTTACCAAGCGCGTCTTTATTTAGAGAACAAAGAGACAAGATAGGAACATATACAGAACTTCTAAGTGCTTATAAAACAAGCATTGCGGAAGTCAGTGGTTTAATTGGAAAACTCAATTACATTACAGAAAATCTTTGTGATGAAGCAACAGAACCAGATTGTGATAACACCTCTCTTCAATATGTATACTCAACAGTTGTACCTTATATTCCAGATGAAGAAGCAAATGATACCGCACTTGCAGACTATGAAACTTTCCAAGTTGAAAGAAACTATGCCTCATCTCTCATCCCTACTCTAAATTCCGAACTGGCCCTCGTTCCTTTTGGAGCAGCAGTTGAGCCTTCTGTGGGCCCAATATCTTCAATAAATGGATCTTGGGGACTGGTTCCTCCTATAAAAATGCCAATGACTAACGGACAATATGACGATCTGTCTTGGCAACAAAGAAAAGCAATAGATTATGCAGACTCTCTATCAGCACTCGATCTAGTTGGTGAATATGTAAACGCAGCAATCTTTGGGGCTTTTGATCCAGATGAGAACATATATGTCTACGCTGGGGTGGTTTATAGCACGTCTGGCGCAGCGAATACGGCTTACAATAATAACCTTTCTCTTGTTTCAGCAAACTTGATTTCTCCTCTACAAAATCCTTATTCTCTATATTATCCGTTGCCAAATCCTTCAATAAATCCATTTAATGTCTTCCAAATATCTGAAGGGGACGGAACAATTATCGTTACCTGTGTAAATTACTCAAACTGTCCTCTATATTCAGGACAAGACATATATTCAAACTTCTCATCTCTAGCAAAATCTATATATGAGGAGTCTGGCTCTCCTGGAGCTGATGATTCTATAAGAAGAATTCAAATAAATCCTTACGCTGAAGCATACGACAATCCTAATTATTAAATCCCCTGAAAAAGCGCTAGAAAATAGCGCTTTTTTTATTTTTTGGATTATAATTAAAGTATTGAATAAAAAAAGTGCAAAAAACTTTTTTGTAAAAGCGTTTACGGTTCTTTTCGTAATGTTTTTTGGTTTTTCATTTTCTACACAAAGCGCCTTTGCAATTGAGCCAAGACCTAGCTCTATAAAAATAGAAAAAATAGATGTCACTTCAAATTCCATAACAGTGAAGGTCACAGTCATAAACGCTAATAATGACTTAGTTAAGTGTGATCTAAAATTGGGTGTTAAAAAATCTACAGAAACAGAGTATATAAATTCAGATGAATTTGTTAACTCAACACCGTGTGCCTCTGACCCGATAGCAACGGTCAAACTAACAAACCTAGCACCAGGGACCACTTACAATATAAAACCAATCTATGAACTGGAGTCTTTTTTACTTGATGATCCCGATGTATTTGACACGCCTGGCGAGCTGACAGAGACAACTCTTCCAGGAACAGGAGGAGTGGGGGAGTTTGGAACCGAATTAATAGAAACACATAGCGCATTTCTAGATCAATACAAAGGAAGCGAACTATCTTTGCTTACACTAGATAGTGAGTTTAAAACAAAAGGAAAAGCTGGGGCATTGTTTAATTTAAAAATAAATAGTGAACTTCTTGGAAAATGGCCGAGTGGAAATTACTATACAGACTGGTCAGTTCTAGAGAAAACAGGGAACACAACAGATACTTTTATAGGAATAGTTTATGACAAAAGCGGAAAAGAAATAGAAGAGGTGCCTTATGTGACAACTGACGCAACGGGTGAACCAGTAAAAGACAATACCCACATGCCTGTAAATGTAACATTGCCGTTCTCAAACTTAGATTTCGAAACTGACTACACATTAAAAGCTTACTATAAAGCAAACTCTGGAATTTGGGGAGGTAATATAGACATAGGTATAAATGCCCTTGGTTATACAGATGAATCATATATAGAAATAGAAACTATTGAATTTAAAACACTTGCAAAAGGAGAGGGACAGAGCTTTGGAACAGTTGAAACAGGGACATACACAACAGGTGGAGGAAGTCGGGCGGGAATAGATAAAGTAAAATGTGAAGCTTCGCCTAGAACATGGGACGGATGTATGGTTCGATGGTTTTATTCACTTGTATATACACCTTCTCAAGCAATTCTTAGAGTTTCTGCTTCTTTGACTGACGCACTTCTTTCTTTCTCAATAAGTAGCGTAATTTATAACGCTTCAACTTTCACAGAGACTGGATGGCAAATAATAAGAGATATTTCAAATCTATTTTTCATAATAATTCTAATTTATGTCGCGGTTGGGACAATTGTTGGAAGCCAAAAGGGTGGAGTTCAAAGAATAATAACTCAATTAATAGTTATCGCTCTTCTTATTAACTTCAGTCTCTTCTTCACAAGAATAATAGTTGATGCCTCAAACATCTTGGCAAGAGTCTTGTATAACACTATGACAGTTGAGGGGCAACCGGAAAAAGCAATTGTTCAAGGAACAGGGGTGGACACAGAACAAAAATCTCTTTCAAGAGCAATTTCTAGTGGATTAAATTTTGAAAAAACAATTAGCCCTGAAATATTAAGTCATCCAAATGTAAACCTAGGATACTTTTTCCTGACTTATGTTTTTGGAACAGTTGTTTACTTGATAGCAGCCTGGGAATTTTTCTTGATTGGTGTAATGTTTTTAAATAGAATTTTAGAAATATGGATTTCTATGATCTTTGCACCTTTTGCCTTTATCAGCACAATCGTTCCGAGTTGGGGTAAAACATTTGGAAAAGTTAACTGGAAACCTTGGTTGGACAACCTCCTTTGTTGGTGTTTTATTGCACCAATCTTTCTATTTTTCGTAATGCTTATAACAGCTTTCATAAACTCAAGTTTCCTTGATGGTCTTCTTGTTGCAAAAGAATCCGGAAGTATAAACCTACTTATGTTCTGGGCAGCAGTAATATTGCAATTTATGATAATTATCGGACTTCTAAGAAAAGCTCGCGAGTTAGCAAAAACTATGGGTTGCGAAACAGCCGTAAACCTCTCTGGATACGCATCAGGTCTTGTAAAGAAGGTTGGTTTTGGTGCTGGGGCAGTTGCCCTTGGGGTTGCAAGCGGTGGAGCAGCGGCTATTGGAAGAAACACTCTTGGTAGAATGGGAACAAATGTTGCTCAAGATCGGAAGAGCGTCGTGTAGGGAAAGAGTGTCTTCGCCTGTGTAGA
>CALBMC010000097.1 GCA_937895685.1 uncultured bacterium
AAGCTGAAGGAGTTGTGATCGAAGCACACCTAGATCAAAAACGTGGAATAACTGGAACCTTGATTGTAAAAGATGGAGTTTTGAAAAAAGGAGATTTCTTGGTTGCAGGAGAAGCATACGCTGGAACAAAAATAATGGTTGATTTCCTTGGAAAGCCCATCGAAGAAGTTAGAGCGGGATATCCAGTTGGAATAGCAGGATTTTCTATTGTGCCAGAATCTGGAACAATGTTTACTTCTTGTAATTCAAAGAGAGAAGCTGAAGAATGCGCTCTTATGTCAAAAAATAAAAATATTGGGGAAGAGCTTGAAAATATAGATATCGATGGAATAGAAGAAACTCTCTTCCTCCCACTCATAATAAGAGCTGACGTTGGAGGAACAAAAGAAGCAATTGAAGAAGCAGTTAAAAAAATCAAACTTGATAGATTTAGATACAAGGTAATATCTTCAACTGTTGGACCAATAACAGAAAATGACATTAGAATGGCAACAACAGATAAGAATACAATAATTGTTGGTTTCAATGTCCCAATAGACGGAATAGCTCAAGGTGTAAATGAATCAGCGGGAGTAACAATAAAACAATTCGATATAATATATAAACTCACAGAATTTCTGGAAGAGTTTGCCGAACAAATGAGACCAAGAGTAAAAGTAATGGAACCAGTCGGAGAATTGAAAGTCCTAAAACTTTTCAGCCAAGTAAAAGATGATCAAGTAATCGGAGGAAGAGTGACTGACGGAAAGATTATCAAAGGAGCAAAAACTTACATATATCGCGGTGGAGAAGAAATTGGTGAAGGTAGCCTAAAGGAACTACAAGTCCAAAAGATGAAATCAAGTGAAGCCGAAAAAGGAGAAGAATGCGGACTGATGTTCCAATCAAGCACAAAGGTTACAGAAGGAGATATATTAAAACAAACAAAAGAAATATTAAAATAATATGGAAGAAAGAAAATTTAGAAAAGAAAAAATAGAAAATATAATTCGAGAAACATCTGCGATGTTCTTTGAGACTGAAGGGACTCGAGACGCTCTAATTTCTGTAACCCGAGTAGAGGCAGATGATAAACTTCAAAATGCCACTATCTTTGTTTCAGTTATGCCAAGCGTAAAAGAAGCAGGTTTTATGGATTTTGCAAAAAGACATATGGATGAACTTAGAAGGAAAGTTCAGGATTCTCTTCCTTCTGCTCGATCCCCTTTCCTGTCAGTTGAAATTGACGCTGGGGAAAAATTGGCTGGCCTTATAGAAAGGCTTTAATTCCCTCTTTGAAAATATAAATTTTATGATAAAGTAGTTATTACGAACACATGCTGAGGTGGCGAAATTGGTAGACGCACTTGCCTTAGGAGCAAGCGGGGTGACCCATGGAGGTTCAAGTCCTCTCCTCAGCACAAAGTCGGATTCGCCTTCCAAAATGTCGGTGCGAAAAATCGACAGATGGCCACGTAGCCAAGTGGTAAGGCAAGGGTCTGCAAAACCCTTATA
>CALBMC010000098.1 GCA_937895685.1 uncultured bacterium
CTTTCATGGTTTAGCTTTAGAGAGAATACACGATGGAATGAAACAAAAAACAGGAATGTTGCTTGCTTCTGGACCAACAGGATCTGGAAAAACAACTACTCTTTATACAATGTTAGATATTTTAAATACTCCAGAAGTTAACATTTCTACAGTTGAAGATCCGATTGAATATCAAATGCCAAGAGTAAACCAGACTCAGGTAAAAAGTGAAATTGGACTTACTTTTGCAAACGGTCTAAGGACACTTCTTCGACAAGATCCAGACATAATAATGGTGGGAGAGATTCGTGATGGAGAAACAGCTTCTCTTGGTGTAAACGCAGCCCTTACTGGACACTTGGTATTATCAACCATCCACACGAACTCAGCAGCAGGAGCTGTTCCTAGAATGATTGATATGGGAGTTGAACCGTTTTTGATTGTTTCAACAATAAAAACAATTATTGCCCAAAGACTTGTTAGAAAACTATGTAATACAAAAGAGAAATATTTTCTAACTAAAGCAGAATTGTCTGCTCTTGAAAAAATAGTTGATCTTGATCGAATGTTAAGTTTATTAAAAGAAGAAAAAGCAGTTTCTGAAGATGCAAAGTGGGAAGAAATACCTTTTTATAGAGAGAAAAAAAGCGCTGATTGTGAAAGTGGTTACAGCGGAAGAGTTGGAATTCATGAAGTGATGGTAATGTCTTCTGCTATAAAAGAATTAGTCTTGAAAGGTGCGTCTGCCGATGAAATAGAAGAGCAAGCTAAAAAAGAAGGAATGATGACAATGCTTGAAGATGGAATTTATCAGGCAGTTCTTGGTCTTACAACAACAGAAGAAGTTCTTCGTGTTGTTTCGGAATAATCTTTTATGAATTTTTTATATAAAGCACAAACTAAAGCTGGTTCTATTATTGAGGGAGCAATTGATGCTGATAATAAATTTGATGCTGCAAAAAAGATTAGAGAAGAAGGTAATACTCCAGTTTCAATAAAAGAGGGAAATAAGCCTAAAAGTAGAGGAGTTTCTTTTTTGAATGAATTGCCATTTTTAAACAAAGTAAAGCTTTCCCATAAAATAATGTTTACTAGAAATCTTTCAGGAATGCTTGGAGCAGGTCTCTCACTTTATAGAGCACTCGAAGTTCTAGAAAAACAGTCAAACAATCCAACAATGAAGAAAGTTCTTAGTGGTCTTGTTGCAGAGATAGACAAGGGAGGAACTCTTTCTGGTGGAATGCAAAAATATCCAAATGTTTTCGAATCTCTCTTTGTTTCTATGGTTCGAGCGGGAGAAGAGTCTGGTGGATTACCAAATACACTTAAAGAAATTGGAATAAATTTGGAAAAATCATACAACCTTAAGAAAAAAGTTAAGGGAGCAATGATGTATCCAGCAGTTATAATGATTGCTATTGTTATTGTTGGAATTTTGATGATGACCTTTGTTGTTCCAACACTCGCTGCAACATTTAAAGACTTGAATGTTGAATTGCCACCTACTACTAAAATTGTTATTGGAATAAGTGATTTTCTTTCAAACCACTTTTTAATTGCAATTGCTTTAATAATCTTTGTTGTTTCAGGAATTGTTTTGTTACTTAAATCAAAAAGAATGGCTCCAATAATAGACAAGGTAATCCTACGTCTTCCAGTTATTGGTAATATTGCCGTTCAGATAAACGCAGCCAGAACAACAAGAAGCTTGTCTTCTTTGATGGGAGCAGGAGTTGATATAACTAGATCAATAGAGATAACAAAAGATGTTGTTCAGAATGTCCATTATAAAAAAGTTCTAGAGGAAGCGTTGGTGACAGTTCAGAAAGGAGTCCCAATTTCTGAAACAATCAAAAAATATCCAAAATTATACCCTGTTATGGTTGGAGAGATG
>CALBMC010000099.1 GCA_937895685.1 uncultured bacterium
AATATCTCCAGACTCAACAAGGAGACCTGTTTTTTCGTGATAGACAACTTCTCTGATACCGGAAACGTTTGTTGCGATTATCGGTATTCCGGATGCTAGGCTTGTCAGGACTGAAATAGGCAAACTTTCGTGTGTTGAATTGATTATATAGACAGAAGAATTCTTTCTAAGTTGCCAAGTTTCAGCTCTAGATATTTTCCCAAGAAATTCGATAACATTTTCAAGTCCCAGTTCTTTCGTTAGGTTTTTTAGATTTTCCATTTCAGGACCTTCTCCGGCAACGACCAAGTTTGCGTCAGGGTATTTGGCGATTACTATTTTCATCGCTTTTATTATTTCATCGATTTTCTTCAAGCTTATTAGTCTAGCAACTGTTACAACTTGATGGGGTTTCGGGTCTGGTTCTATTGGAATAATTTCTGGCTCTTCAGTTGCTGTGTAGTTTACAATTATTTTTTTAGGATCTACACTATAAGCTTTTATTACAAGGTTCCTGTTATATTCTGATGGTGGCATTATGAAATTAGCTCTTTTCAAAACGAACTTTTGAACTATCATCATTATCTTTGATCTCATTCCTCCATCTGGAGAATCAATAAATTCTTCCCAAGTTTTAGTTGTGATTTTTTGTTGTTCGGCTCTCTCCCAAGCTTCGTCTCCAACCATTCGAACAACAAAAGGGGTTTTGCGAAATATTTTTACCAAAGCCACAGGAAGTCCGGCAGCCATCGCGTTCTGAACGAGGATTACATCTGCATTTTTAGCCTCTTTCATAAGGGCCCAGAAATATTTCCAAAGTCTAACTGGTAGGGGATTTAGTTTGCTAACCGCCACCAATTTGGTTTCAGGAAAAGGCTCGATATTGTCAGTAAAAGCGACAACTGTTACTTCGTGTTTGTCATGGATTCGAGCAGAAAGCTCTTTTACATAAGTTGCCGGTCCTCCGATCTCTGGAGGATAGATTGGGGTTGCTAAGATTATTTTCATCCCGTAGTGAAAAAGGGTTTTGTATTACCACTTTTTATAAAATTACTCTTTTGGTTAGAGAGTTTATTTTTTATTCCAATAAAATACTTTACTATCTCGTAGAGATTAAACCATTTTCTACTAC
>CALBMC010000100.1 GCA_937895685.1 uncultured bacterium
TCTTTGATTCGCCAAAGAACTGGATCGTTGCTGCGAAATCATCGTCATTGGCAAGAATATTGTTTTTAACAATCATCCTCGCTAACTTAAACGCTCGCAGATCATCTTCGTCAGCTTCAAACTTGCCGTCGAGACATTTTCCTTCAGCAGCAATCAAAGCGTCAAGATATTCAGCTCCTGCTTTGACTTTGGGAAGTCTAAGCATTTTAATCTGATCTTCATCTCGCATTGCTCTCGTTGCTGTTCTGACTTCTTTTGCAGAAGTCACAGCCACAACAGCGTCCTGTTCGCCTTGAACTCTTCTGATCTTCTCCAATGCCTCTTCTTGCTCTTGGGTAGCTTCTTCAATCAAAGATTCATCTTCGTTGAATTGAGCTTCTGCCAAGTGTCCTTCGGCGACATTGACTTCATCAATTGCTTGTCCAAGCTGCTTTTGAAAACGTTCAATCTTGCGATTGTAAGTTTCTTTAGCTGCTTGAGTGGCCAGGACTTTGATCTGTTCTCTCTTTTCGACATCTTCAATAGATGCCAAAGCGATAGCACAGTCACGAGTCATCTTATTTTCAATGAAATCATAAAGAGTGTCTTGATCAAGTGTGTCGATCAAACGATCACTCTCACGAAGCCATTTTTCATCTCTTTGCAAGATCTCAAGAATCTTTTTGTCAGTAGCCTTGAATTTGCGAAGATTTATTACTTCTGCAATTTCATGACCTTCTGTCAAATTGATTCTGGATTTGTTCTCGCTCCAAGAAAGAGCAAGAGCGTCCAAATCATTTTCAGCAGTGAAAACTTGACAAGGAACAAATTCATAAACCTGATCGGCTGGAAGTTGTTCTCCTGTCTTTCCGTCAGTGACAATTTCTTTCTTGCGAATCAAGAAGTCCAAAGCACGATAACGTCTGTCACCACCAACTAATTGAGGGATTTTATTTCCATCCTCATCTTCTACCCATCGGCAGATCAGAGGATTCAACAGAGAATGAGCTTTAATGGAATCTCGCAAGTCTGCTGACAAGCCCTTATCCATAAGGTCTTCTTGCCCCTTCTCAGTGTTCATTCTAGGATTACTGAACTTGTAATCCTTGGAATCTCCTTCTGCTTGAGGCACTTGAATTGCAGCAAAAGGAACAGCAAACAATGTTCCGAACAAATGTTTGCAATCAGGCATTTTTTCCATCTTTCTCTCATCCTACTGGATTGTGAAAATGAATCCCAAGACAATCTTAGAATTCATAACCGCCAGACCTTCCTTCTCTTGGAGTGTCGCATCCAAAAGGTTTTCGACATCGAATTGAATTCGAGGTTTCATACTCAACAGCCCCAAAATTGTCAAGAGTAGAATTTTTCTTTTTCAAGACTAATCCTTCTAATTGCGG
>CALBMC010000101.1 GCA_937895685.1 uncultured bacterium
TTCAGGTAACACAATGTATGTATATAAATCATTGATCAGTTTTTCTGGTCCTGCAGTGAATCAAAGTGTTGCAACTTTTGGAAATGATTTGTATTCACTAACTGCAACAACTACAGGTAGTGGAGCTATTAAACAAATGAGCTTTTCTGTACTATGGGGTAAAGCCCCTATAAGTACAGATACGCTAGGTGCAATAATTAGATTTTTTGAAGACGAAAATTTGCGAAACTCTGTTGTAGAAAACGGAAAAATCCTTCTAAAAGAAAGATTTTCTTGGGAGGCTCATTTGGCTAATCTAGAAAAACTCCTAACTAATTCCTTGAAGAAAACCAACTAATATATCTTCTTACTCCCTCCTCTAAAGAGACTTTTGGATTCCAACCAAGAGTCTTTTTTGCATTAGAGATATTAGCGTGGCTCATTTCAATACTTGCCTTATTACTTTCTCTCTCTTTTACAACTGCTTTCTTTTTAGACTTCTCCTCAACAACCTTCAGAAGTTCTTTCAGAGAAACCGGCCTAGACGAAGCAATGTTCAAAATAGCAAAATCCCCACCCTTGTCGATTGATTTAATTATTGCATCAACCAAATCTCCAACATAAGTAAAGTCTCTCTTTCGTGTTCCCTTTCCAGACATTTCTATTTCTTTTCCATCAAAAATATTTTTAACCCATTTTGGAAGAACCGTTGCTGGTCTCATTCTCTCTCCATAAACATTGAAGAATCGCAGACAGACAACAGGTAGGGCGTGATTGTATGAATAAGTAAAAGAAAGCAACTCCCCTGTTTTTTTAGTTGCACCGTATGGAGAAAGAGGAAAATCAGTAACAGATATTTCTTTTATAGGAGGAACTGCACTGTTTCCATAAACAGAAGATGATGACGCGAAAATAAATTTTTTAATTTTAAAATCTTTTGAAAGCTCAAGAAGATTTAATGTTCCACCAATATTTACAGTCTCGTATTCAAGAGGCTCTGTCACAGATGTGCGTGTGTCAGTTTTTGCAGCCAGGTGTATTACAACATCAGGTTTTTCTTTTTTAAAAATATTCCTTAAAGCTGAAATATCTCTAATGTCAGTTTTATAGAGTTTAAACTTTTTGCTATTTTTTACAGAAGAAAGATTCTCTTTTCTTAGATCTGCTGGATAGTTCTCATCCATACTATCAACACAAATAATCCTCTCTGTTTTTTTGTCTTTTATCAAAGCCTCGATCAAATGAGACCCAATAAAACCCGCCCCTCCTGTAACTAAAATTTTTCTCATTAAAAAAGTTTAAATTGCTAAAATCGTACTTTTACTATATAATATAAGCACTATTTAATCAAATCTCTGATGTCCGACTCAATCTCCTGGAAAAATAAGACCGAAGAAGAACTAAAAAAGGTTGAGTCTATATTGACTCAATTGGGCTTTTCTCTAGAAGAGGAGCAACCTCATATAAGCGGAGAGAGATTCCTTATGACCAGAGAAAAACTGGTTCTAATGGGACAGATTGTATCTAGTGGGAAAAGGGTGATTATAAAAATAAGCAACAAAGCTCTGGGAAAAGAAGAGATCTTAACGGAAAAGAACGTTCACGACGCCCTGATAAATTTAGCCTTTGCAAATGACAGAATGCTTTTACCAGAAATACTTTTCTTTGGCGAAAAGGACGGATATTTAATTATTGTCTCTGGATATATCGAACAAGAAAAAGTTTTTGCTAGCTTCCCAATTGAAAGACAGTTTTTCATGTCTCTTCTTATGTTCGAGGAACAAGAAGCATTTCATGCTACAACTTTTGAACATAGAGATGGGATAAAAAATATTTTTAAAATACAAACAACAAAAGATTATTTAAAAGATTTTTCTGAATTCAAAAAAAATATTCTAAATTATACAAGTGATTCTAAATGGGCAACTTTGATAAAAGAAGCTGAAGAACTATTAATAAAAAATGAGAAACTTCTAAATAAATACTCGAACTATCTAACTCACACAGATTTTGTCCCAGGAAACGCCAGGATAAATGGAAGAGATCTTTATATGTTAGATTTGTCTTCTATGTATTTTGGGAACAAATACGAGGGATGGGCTAGATTTATGAATTGGACAACAATTCATAGCCCAGAACTGGAGAACCTACTAAATAACTATATTGTAAAAAACAGAGGAGAAGAGGAGCACCTGTCGCTGAGATTAATGCGGGTATATAAAGTTGGATATCTTATAGATTACTACATAAAAACTCTATCAAAAGTATCAGGAGATTTGGAAATACTAAATAAAAAAAGAGTTGAATTTTGGCTAAACATAATGGATGCAGTTATTAAAAATTTTCAAGTTCCATATGAGTTTATAGAAAACTATCGAAAAGAAAGAAACTCACTCCGTTCCCCTGAAGAAATGGAGCGCCAAAAAGAATTCAATATCCCGACAGCTTAGATAGAAGAAATTTCTTCAAAAAGATCTTTCGTTGAAGTTGCAATTATTTGTTGTGGCTCTTTTGATAAAATAACTGGCTTACCAGAAATATCATAAACCTCCCCTCCCGCAATCCTGACCATTGAAATAGCAACCGCAATATCAAGAGTTGTCATGGTTCCATAAACAACAGCGTCTATCCTACCAGAAGCCAAAAAGGCTAAATCTAAGGCAGAAGATCCTAGGTTTGCATTCTTCTTTGCGGAAGTAAGAAGAACTTTCTGAAGTCTTAGACCCCACTCATGAAGAGATTCCTTTCGCCCAACATGTAAAAGCACATAAGCATCCTTTATACTCTTAACCTCCGAGGATTTTATTTCTTTTCCGTTTAAGAATACGCCTCTGCTTTTTTCAAAACTAAAAAGTTCTCTAGTGATTGGGTTAAATACCGCACCAACAACCGCCTCACCATTTTCAATAAAGGCTACGACAACAGCGTAATGCGGAATCGCTCGGGCAAAGTTAGAAGTTCCATCGATTGGATCAAGTGACCACATTGGTAAAGATCCAAACTCATCCCCTCCTTCTTCTGAATAAATTTTTTCTTCAGGATACTTTTCTTTTATTTTATTTTTCAAAAATTGATCAATTATTAAATCAACTTCTGTGAGAATGTTTCTGGAATCTCCCTCTTTTGAGGAAACCTCAAAGCCTTTCTCGATTTCAGCGACAAGAAGCTCTCCAGCTTCCTTTATGGTTGAGATTATAAAATCATGTCTTTCTTTCATTTAAGCATTATAACACAAGGTTTTTTGGGTTTTTTATATATTGACAAAAGTGACTATATATGCTATACTTAAAGAAAAATTGCACTATGAAAATTATCGTAATGTACCCCGATCGTATGGGGAAAAAAT
>CALBMC010000102.1 GCA_937895685.1 uncultured bacterium
AGTTATATGAGAGACACCACTTTTATTGATACAATCGTCACTCATTTTGGTAATCATCCCGGGTCAATTACTTGGGACACTCTTGCAATTATTGAAGTAAAAATAGAAGTTGATTCAATAATGGGAACTTTAAGTATTCTTAAGTTATCAAAAAGCACCCCGCAAGGAGTGCTTTTTTTATTTCTTTACATTATGTTTTTTATGTAATTCCTCGACTTCTTTTTCCTCGGCTTCTTCTTTTGTCTGTTTCGCTTTTTCGCCAAGAGCTTTCAATTCTTTGTCTGACAATCCGTTTAACTCCCCTACTCTTTTGTCCAAATACTCTCGAGTATTTTTCTCAGGGTCATCGAGCACTTCTTCGAGAAGTGAATTTAGAATCCAGCCCATCCGTGGTCCAGGTGTTATGCCAAGCTCTTTCATTAGAATGTTTCCATCAACTACAAGTTGCGAAACAGATATCGGATCACGGAGCACTTGTTCGATCATCGCATGATACTTGCGCAGACGATACGGAGCTTCAGCTTTTGCCATTCCAACACGATCGCATTCGCGAACATTCATAAGTGTCCAAATATTTTCCACTCCTACATTACGAACAATTCTCCGAACAGCAGAAAGAGTGATCTGTTCTGTGTCAGAGAAAAACATGTGGTACCGTACAAGATTTGTTACAAGGTCGACAGTTTCGCGTGGGAACTTCATTCGCTCGAGTATCACCTTTGTCATCCGTGCGCCTACGACTTCGTGTCCGTAGAAAGTATATGCTTTCTTAGTTCCCTTTCTTCGAGTCTTTGGCTTTCCGATATCGTGAAAGAGCGCAGAGAGCCTGATCTCAAGTGGCCAGTTTTTATCTGCTGCGTGTTGAAGCGCTTGGAGTAAGTGCTCATATACGTCGAACTTGTGTGCACCTCCCTGCTCACAACCAATCCCCTGTTCTAGTTCTGGGATGAAATGTTTTAGTAATCCAAACTTCTGAAGCATCCCAACGCCGAGAGCTGGTTCGGGAGACAATATTATTTTTCTAAATTCATCACGAATTCTTTCTGTGGATATCTTTTGAATGGAATCAGCATTTTTTGCAACAGCTTCTAATGTCTCGCTTGAAATAACAAACCCGAGCTCAACAGAAAATCTCACCGCTCTCATTAGTCGAAGTGCGTCTTCTCCAAATCTTTCATTTGGCTCTCCTACTGTCCTTAAGACTTTTTCCTGAATGTCCTTTATACCTCCAAAAATGTCCTTTACAATGTCTTTTATAGGATCATAGGCAATTGCGTTAACTGTGAAGTCTCTACGCTGTAAATCGTCTTCTATGTTGTCTGAGAAGGTCACTAAATCGGGATGTCTGTGGTCTGTATAGCTTGTTTCTAGTCTAAATGGCGTAACTTCCACTGTAAAATAGGTTGTTTCAGGTGAAACTACTCCTTCTTTTGGTATCATTACTGCAACTGTTCCAAATTTATTTTCGTATACTGTCTTTTCAAAAAGTCCTTGTATTTGTTCAGGATTAGCGTTTGTTGTTATGTCCCAGTCTTTTGGTTCACGACCAATTATTATGTCTCTAACGCAACCTCCAACCAAAAAAGCCTCAAAACCTGCATTTTGAAGGGTTTTTGTTACATGTGTAACGTATTCGGGGATCTCTTTCTTGAAAGTTTGTTTCATAAGAAACTTTTTGCGCCCGGATTAGGTTAATTTTAGTTTAAATGTGCCCCCAGAGGGAATCGAACCCCCATCACTGGTTCCGAAGACCAGTACTCTATCCATTAAGCTATGGAGGCGCTTTAGCTATCCGGCTTTAGCGCTATTTGTTATTAATAAACTGTGAAATTATACACTATTTTCTAGTTTTATCAAATAAACAGGGATTTATAGCCTTTATTTATCCTGGGTATTATAAAAGGCTGTAAATGTTTCTTGTGTAACAATCCCGCTTCTTACCACAGGGCCTTATTTATAAGGTTTTACCTTTAACTGTTTGATTTGTTTCCTATCAAGCTATCCCTGGCTCTAGATCAAGGCTCTACCTTTATTTGTTGTGTAACTTTACAAATTACTGTATTATCATAATTAGTATGATACAAAAAGAGGAAAGAAATAGGGCTTTTCACATGAAACAAGAAGGCTTTTCTGTTTCAGACATATCCAAATCTTTAAGTATTTCTAAAAATACCCTATATAAGTGGTTTTCACAGGGTGTTTCACCTGAAACAATTGAGAGAGTCGTTTTTTCAAAGAAAGAACGGATTGAAAGACTTAAAAACATAAATGAAGCTAGAAGAGAAAAACTAGACCGTTATTACCAAAGAGCCAAAGAAGAAGCTAGGTCCGAATTCTTGGTTTTTTCAAAAAATCCTCTTTTTATCGCTGGCATGACAGCTTATTGGGTTGGGGGAGACCGGGTTTCTAAATATAACCTTAGAATGGGGAACTCGGATCCTGGGGTTCTGTTGGTTTTTGCTAACTTCTTGACCAGGTTCCTTGCCGTTCAAAGGAAAAGCCTTAAGGCACAGGTTTTTTTTGATAATTCAATCAATCCTGATATATGCCTTGAGTTTTGGGCAATTAATCTAAAACTAGAGAGGGATCAGTTTATGGCGAGTATTTTATTGAACAGGGGTAGGAAAACCAAGAAATCTAGGTATGGTAATTGTAATATTGGTATAACTAGTAGATTTTTAAAAACCAAAATGCTAGAATGGATTACAATTTTCGATAGAGAAATGCGGTCATAGTTTAGTGGTAAAACACGATCTTGCCAAGATTGAGGCGGGAGTCCGATTCTCCCTGACCGCACAAAATTTAAGTAAAAGACAAAGGGAAAAGAGTCTGTTTACTTATTCACAAATGTGGAAAAATGTGTTTAATAAGTTTATAAAAGACATGTCTTTAACAGAAAAGCCTTATTTTAAAAAGGGAAGACGCCAAAATAAGCTTATTTTAAAAGGACATTTGTATTTTAAAGAAATATAGGAAAAATCAGTTTCACGTGAAACATTATTTATTTTTTATATATAAAACATAGAAAATGCCCAAGATATTTACCTCAAAATCACAAAAAATAGGGGAGTTTGGAGAAAAAATTGCAGAAAAATTTCTAAAGGACAAAGGTTTTAAAATAGTGGAGAAAAATTTTTGTTCAAGAAATGGTGAAATAGACATAATTGCAGACATTGGAGGAGTTAGGCATTTCATTGAAGTTAAGAGTTCTATTTCTGGGTCTGCAAAAGTTGATCCTGTTGAGAATATGACCTCTTTTAAAATACAAAAGCAAAGGGCCGTTATCTCTGAGTATCTACGGGAAAAGAGGGGTGTCTCTGATTGGCAGATAGATGTCCTTTTTGTTTATCTAGATATAAAAGACAGGGTTGCAAAAGTAGAATACCTAGAATGCGCATTTTGAAATAAGGATTTTTATGTTATGCTGTTTTTGCAAAACCAGTAATAAGGTTTTTGCTTTTTGTTTAACAACTGAGTCGGGGTGTAGTACATCGGTAGTATACGCGGTTTGGGACCGTGAGAGCCGAGTTCGATTCTCGGCACCCCGACCCAGTTGTGAAATAATTAATTTTGAGTTATATTCATTAAATGTTAAAGCAAAACAGGCTTGCCCTGCGTAGCTTTAGCGAAGCAGGGCGGGACTAGTTTAGTGGCAGAATGGGAGTTTTCCAAACTCTAGGCGGGAGTTCGATTCTCCCGTCCCGCACAAATGAAAAATACCTAGATATTCATCTGGGTATTTTTCATTTCACATATTTATTTAGGGAGAATCGGACGGGAAAGGGGTCGGGAAAACTCTAGTTTTCCTGTTGAGGAAAGTATTGAGAATCGTGGGTTCTCAAAAATCTTAGAGTGAAGCGAGAAGATTTGTAAGATAAAAAGCAAAAAACCGCCCGATAGGGGGCGATTTTTTGTTTAAACTTATTTTTTCTCGAGAAAAAATTATTTAACTGCGTCTTTTAGAGCTTTTGCTGCTCTAAATTTAGGAACACGTGTAGCGGCTACTTTGACTTGTTCTCCAGTTTTTGGATTTCGAGCCATTCGAGCTGCACGAGGTTTTACAGAAAAGATACCAAGTCCTGCGATTGAAACTTCACCTCCTTTTTTCAAAGTGGCAATGATTGAATCGATAAGACCATTCACGATTTCTTCGGCTGCAACTTTTGTTCCACCCATTTTGCCGTGAACGAACTCAACTAGATCTTGTTTATTCATATTTTTAACTTTTGCAAATACTGCGATAAACGCTAGTAATCTACGACCGTTCCTGTATCAACAGGCTAGAAAAAGTATACAGGATATGGATTTTATAAGCAAAAGGTTGACAGACTTATATTATTGTATTAGTATGAAGACAAATTTTGCAAATATGACGACAAGAGAACAAGACAAAGCCCTCGACAGAGGCATAGTTTTAGCAATGCTCGTAATAGCGCTTGCTAGCTATATCTTAATGCCTCAAATGCAGGCAAAAATCCTTTGCTCCACACTATTTCTGTGCGGAGCATTGATGGAACTGGCTATGATTAGCAAAAAATGGCCAAAAACATTTTTTATCATCTCTTTTGCAGTTTTTGCAATAGGGGTGGTACTTTCAGGATTTTAAAATAAAAGGTTTTAACCAAAACAATTTTATTAACCCCCCCGTTTTTACGGGGGATTTTTATTTGTGATAAAATT
The DNA here is from genome assembly GCA_937895685.1 of uncultured bacterium. Taxonomy (GTDB): domain Bacteria; phylum Patescibacteriota; class Minisyncoccia; order Phycocordibacterales; family UBA9973; genus JAGOTH01. The sequence continues at coordinate 4,681 of CALBMC010000102.1, forward strand.
AAGGAATGGGAAACAACAAATATTCTATAGATGAGTACAACCAAATGGTTGGAAGAATAAAAAATGGAACCGCAACAGAAGAAGATAAGGTTGCGATTCAAGAGCTTGTTCTAAACGCAACTATAGAAGTCGAAGAAATTTTAAAAGAAGATGAAAAAGAATCATGAAAGAAAATTTAAATGAAAAGATAGAGGAGCCTCTTGATTTTGAGTTTTTAAAGGAAAAACTCGAGAAGTCTTCACCAAAAGCCATAGAGAAAATAAAGATGATGATGAAAGATCCCTCAACTTGGATGGGAATTGCTTTTTTGGTCGCTGGGAGCGTAGGAATTTATGAGGGCATGTCTGGACAGCATGAGGTCAAAGAGAATATTGAAGAACTACAATCCCAAGCAGAAGGAATAAACGCAATTTATCAGCAATTCAAAGTAATGGGTATGCTGCTAGCTTCTGGCGGTATATTTCTTACAGTTAAGGCTTTTCAGGATATGAAAATGAAATTAAAGGCAGAGGAGGAAGAAGAAGAGGAATAAGATGATGGAAAAATTCAAAAACCGCCCAAGATAGGGCGGTTTTTGAATTACTATTTTTAAAGTCTCACTACCAGGCGAACCCGGTAGTAGATCTTTGATTAGGACGAAATATTTTTAAAATAGTCTTGTAATCTTTTTTTAAGCATCCTTCTTCCGATAGTTGTCTTTAAGTAACCCTCTCTTCTTTTTGCTTCAGTTTCAGACAAACAAGCTTCATAATATATAACTTTCCACGGTAGATACCTTTTTGTAGAAATATTTCGTCCAGAGTTATGTTCTAACAATCTTTTCTTTAAGTCTATTGTATAACCAAAATATAGTTCTTTTGGATATTTTTTACTTTGCAAACAGTAAACGTAGAACATAATAAATCAAAGTCTCACTACCGGGCGAATTCTACAACTCTTGTCTCTCTTATCACTGTTACCTTGATTTCTCCGGGATACTTTAGGTCTGATTCTATTTTCATTGCTACATCTCGAGCCAATGTCTTTGCTTCAATATCACTTAGGTCTTCTGGTTTTACGAACACTCTTATTTCTCTTCCTGCGGAGAGAGCGTAAGCTTTCTCTACACCTTTCATATTGTTTGCAAGAGTTTCAAGTTCTCCAAGTCTCTTCAAGTAATTCTCAACAGTGTCTCTTCTTGCCCCAGGTCGTCCACCAGAGATATAGTCAGCGGTTTGAACAATAACTGCTTCAACTGTTTCGTGAGGCCAATCATCGTGGTGACTTTTCATGGCAGTAATAATTCTAGGGTCTGCCCCAAACTTCTCAAGAATTCTCATTCCAATTTCAATATGTGTTCCTTGAACTTCATGATCCAGTGCTTTTCCTATGTCGTGCACCAATGCTCCAGCTTTTGCTACATAGACATCTGCTCCAAGCTCTTCTGCTAGCATTCCAGCAATATGAGTCATCTCAATTGAGTGTTGCAAAACATTTTGTCCGTAGCTTGTTCGGAAATAAAGTCTTCCTAGTATTGCCACGATTCTCGGGTCAAAGTTGAAGATTCCACATTCGTAACACGCCGCATCTCCCTTTTCTTTGATTATTTTATTTATTTCACCTTTTGCTTTCTCTACTTCTTCTTCAATTTTTGCTGGTTGAATTCTTCCATCCATTATTAGGTTTTCAAGGGCCATTCTCGCAATTTGTCTTCTAACTGGATCAAAAGCTGAAATTATTATCACTCCCGGTGTGTCATCTACTATAAGTTCTACTCCAGCTGCTCTTTCGAAGGCTCTAATGTTTCTACCTTCTTTTCCGATAATCTTTCCTTTTATTTCATCGTTTGGAATTGAGACGTTTGTTGTCATCAACTCAGATGCGGTAGAGGAAGAAAGTCTCTGTATTGTTGTAGCCAAGATGTCCTTTGCTCTTCTTTCGAGAGTTTCTGCTCCCATAACCTCAAGTTTCTGAATTCTTACCTTCAAGTCCTCGTCTGCTTTTATCTCAAGTTCTTTTATTAGAAGGTTTTTTGCCTCATCAGTTGTAAGTCCAGAAACGGCCTCTAATTTCTTCTTTCTTTCGTCGTCAGCAAGGTCAATTCTTTCCTTTATTTTCTTTATTTCTTCTATCTTTAGTTTTATATTTTCGACTTCTTTGTCTATTTCTATCTGTCTTGTGTCGAGAAGTTCCTCTTTTTTGATTAGGCGCTCTTCTGTTTTCTTCCAGTCTTCTTCTTTTGTTTTTTCCGTTTCCTTTAATTCAAGAAGAGTTTCTTCTGATTTCTTCTTTGCTTCGTCTGTTATTCTTTGTGCCTCTTCTTTCGCTCCAACCAACATTTGTTTGATGTCTATTTCCAGAGATCTCTTCTTTGAAAGAGAAACCAAGATTCGAGTGTAATACCCGATTAGAGCACCAACAAGAAGGGCAAAGCTTCCGAAGGCAATTATTTTTATAAATGTCATATGGGTTAAAAACCCTTTTACAAGCTAGCGTTTTTCCACCCTTATTTTTATAAGGTTTTTTGTAATTTTT
>CALBMC010000103.1 GCA_937895685.1 uncultured bacterium
GGTTTCTTGAAAAATTAAAAAAATATGGAACATACGGAGTCGTTTTGGCAACACTTTTTGCAGGAAGAGCTCGTTATGAGAAGAATCAACCATATGATTACTCTCTCCCAGAATCTCCAGAACTTAGAATGCCCGATAAACCAAACTTAGAAACAGGCACTTATGACTTGCCGGAAGTTGTTATATATGGGCACTCTGACCCAGAGACTGATATGGTTATGAATTTTCTATCTGGTAAGATCGACCTTCCTCTTGATGTAAAATTCAATCTTATCAAAAAGGCCGAAATTCACTTTTGGGAAATTGCAGAAAAATATGATCTTGATTCTAGCGCAACTGATCAACTAAAGAAATATGAAAATATAACACTGGAAGAGTATGAGAAGGAGTATGGCAAGATTGATACCATCTTTGGTGTATTTAAGGATAATTTTGATATAGAAAAGTATGATGCAATATGGAAGATGCATAGGAAAAATGGAAATCCAGATGTTCGTTTTTTTGACTATAACGACAAAGAGGCAAGAGTTTTATATAAAAATAAAGAACATAGTATAGAAGAAGACAGAAAGAGTCTTTACCGTGCTTATTATAATCCGATGAGTAATACAATAAATGTTAGTTGGGTTAGATCTTTATACAACTACTCTCCAGAAAAAATGAAGGATTTTATTTTGGAAGATTGGATAGCTGAGCTTTCTCACGCAAAACAATTCCAAGAAAAACCTTTTGCTTCGATGCAAGAAGGGCTTGTTTCTGGTGTCCGAATGGCAATGAATGCTCTTTCTCACGGTGAAAGTTTTTATAGTGCTCAGTTGAGAGAATATGAAACAGAAGGTTCACTAGAAAATGAGGCACATACAATTATTGAGGCAGAACTACAAAAAACAATTGATTCAATAATAAATAAAGAAAGTGAAAAGTTGGCTATTCTAGAGGAAAAATCTAATATAAAAGAGTGATTTAGAATAATGACCGCCATCATTTTTTGGCTATAAATCAAGCGGAGGAGTAAAAAGAAGTTATTACTAATCAGAAAGAGTATTATATTGACAATCCTCTTTATGGTTGGTATAATGAATGAAATTTAAAATAATGAATAAATTAATGGAAGCAATCAAGGAGGTTTGTAATTTTCTTGATTTGAGTCTCTCTGAAGACTTGAATAATGCAAGAATCTTTTTTTCTAGCGCAATGTTTTTCGTTTTATTTTTCTGGATATTTGGTGGCCTCTTTGCCAGAAGTGATATGAAGGGAAAGAAATATGGAATATTTTCCAAAGTGTGCTTATTTCTCGCTAATTGTGGTGTAGTGCAACCTCTTGTTAATATTTTTGATAAGAGAAATAATTTTTATGTTGTAGTTGCCGTTCTTATTGTGGGTTTGTTACTCTGCTTGTTTTATTGTTTTATTTATTCAGTTATAGTGCTTTGTGTAAATAAAAAAATTTATCATAAGGAAGTACTTATTGATCAAGTTTAAATTAATGTTTTTTATAAATCCGGCCCATTGCCGGATTTTTTGTTTTATCCAAATTTCTCAGACATAACCAAGCAGTTTGTTGGTTCCTTTGTGTTTATTGTTTCAATCAAAGAATCACAAGCTTTCGTTGGTCCGCAAACATAAATGTCGCTGTCGTTAAAGTCTTCGGCATCAATAAAGTCTTGAATATATCCTTTATTTTGAAAGCTTAAATCATTTGGTTGAGATAACACTGAAACGAATTTAAGTTTTTTGTTTTTTCGGGCTAGTTCTTCGAAATATTCTTTATATAGGTTTTCTTTCTCATCTCGATTTCCGGTAAAGAGTGTTACGGAGTCAATATTTTCTCTGTTTAATAAGTCAAAAAGCAAACCTTTTATTACAGAAACTCCAACGCCAAAAGAAAATAAGAAAACTTTGTTTTTGGTTATCTTGTCAGAGGTATTAACACCAAGTGGGCCGACTATCTTAAATTCTTTTTCTTGTATGTCCTTTTCCCAAAACAGGGGACTTATTTTCCCAAAGCGCATGTTCCTAAGAGAAATTGATACTTCTTTTTTATTTTTCGAATCACTACATATTGAGTAGGCTCGACGGACTTCTTGTCCCTCAAAAGGAACAAAAACATTTACGAATGATCCAGGTTTGAATTCAATTTCTTTATCAAGCTCGAAAGTAACCTCTCTCACTGTTGGAGATATCTCTTCTATTTTCTTTATTTTTGCATTAAATTTTTCTATTTTCATATTTTTTAAATTTATTTTTAATATAAGCCGACAATACTAATCCAGTCACTAGGATTAAAGCAAATAGGGCAAACTTGCTTTGGAAAGATAAAAATTCATATAGTGCTCCAGAATAGAAATACACATAAGCTAATTTTTGTATTCTTTTCCAATTTTTTCCTAGAACTCTTTTAGAAAAAACATTTGAGGTAATAAGCAGGATGAATCCCGTTATGTCTCCGAGGTGGGCAAAAAGAGATAAGTCTTGAATGTTCCAGAATGCTGATGTTACATAGTTGTGAAAATACTCGTTGCCCCCAATTATTATTTTTGAAAATATAAAGCTGACGATTATAGAGGCAGACAAAATACCAAAGCCCTTTCGCAATATAACTAAAGGTCTTATTAAATTGGTTTCGTCTATTAGGTCAGCTAAAGGTCTTATTGCCATAACAAAAGTTACGGATATAAGAGATATTGCAAAAAGTGTATTAATGAATGGATTTACTTGTTCAGGGTAGAAAACAAGAAGTAGAGGTAAAAAGCAAAGAATTAAGATTGATCCTCCAATCAGTGATTCTTGTAAAAAAGAAATTAATTTTAAGTATTTTTTCATATAGTTAAGTTGGTTAATATTTCTCCATCTTTGGTTATGAGTAAGTAGGAAATATTTTTTTTATCTAAAAACTCCTTTGCTTCTTTGCTGTTTAAGCACAGGGCTGCCGTTGCAAATCCTTCTGCTAAGTGCCCGTGTTCTGATAGGATGGTGGCTGAAATTAGGTCTGTTTTAGGGTTTTTCCCGCTTTTATCCACTATGTGAGAGATGGTCTCGTTGTTTATTTTCCATTTCCTTTTATAGTTTCCGCTTGTTGCCATAGAAGAGTCTCTTAAGGGGACTTTAATTGAAAGTGATTTATCTATCGGATTTTCTATTACAAAAATAAAATTCTCCTGGTTTTCATCCAATCCAGTGGTGAATATATCTCCACCAAGATTTACGATTACTCCTTTGAATTTTTCAGATAATTTTTTACACATTATTTCAGAGACGTATCCTTTCAAGAAACCTCCAAAGTCTAGTTTTTGATTTTGGTCTAAAATTATTTTGGATTCAGATTCTATTATTTTTATTTCATCCATTTTTGTATTTATTAGACCAGAATCTTTTTCAAAAGATTTCCGGTCTTTTATTTTTTCAAAAGATTCATCATAACCAATTTTCTCCACTTGAAGGAGTGGGTTGAATAAGTTCTCAGTGTCTTCATAAAGCTTGCCTGCTATTTTGGTGACAAGTAAAAATTCTTCCGACACTTTTTTTGTCTTTTCGGTATTTAGTTGACTAAGTTCACTGTCTTTATTAAATCTAGAAAACTTCGCCTCATATTCTTTTGCAATAATAAGAACTTCTTCGTATCCATTTTTTGCGTCTTCTTCGTTTTCTGCAATTATTGATACGTTTAACTCTGTTCCCATTATTTTGTCTGAAAATTCATATTCTTTCATTACGTGATTAATAGTAATTTTTAAAAATGAATAGAAAATGAACAAGATTGGCGCTTGTAAGATTAGTTATGTATCATGGGTAAATATGAGAGTTTTAATTATTGAAGACAACAGAAGACTTTCGGAGAGCTTGAAGGAAATGCTTGTTTCTGAGAGCTATTCAGTTGACCTGGCTTTTGACGGACAAGAGGGAGAAAAGATGGCCAAGCAAGGTTCTTATGACTTAATTTTATTGGACATAATGCTTCCAATAAAAGATGGAATTTCTGTTTGTCGGGATTTAAGGGATTTAGACGTATTAGTTCCTATAATTATACTGACCGCAAAAGGTGAGACTGATGATAGGGTTTTGGGTCTAGATAGTGGAGCCGATGACTATTTAATAAAACCTTTTGCTATTGATGAATTATTAGCCAGAATGAGAGCACTTCTTCGACGACCTCAGAGTAGAGTTGCAGAGAAGATTTCTTTTCTTGATTTGGAAATTGAGTCCTCTAGTCATCAGGTTTTGAAGAAGGGTAAGGAGATTAAGTTAACTTTAAAAGAATATTCTGTTTTGGAATATTTTATGAGGAACCAAGGGAAAGTTATCACGCGGGATGATATTTTGCAGCATTGTTGGGATTTTGCACATGATTCGTTTAGTAACATAGTCGATGTTTACATAAAAAGATTAAGAGAAAAATTAAAAGATAAAAATGAACAATATATCAAGACAGTTCGAGGTGTTGGTTACAAAATGGAAGAATGATTTATTTTTTAGGGCTGAAATAAAGCTTGCCTTTTGGTATTCAATAGGAGTTTTATTTTTCTTGAGCGTATTGTCATTTGGAATATTTTTTCTTTTTGATAGTGGTTTTTCAGCAGAGAGAGATTTTGAGGGGAGAGAAGAGAATGATAATTATGTTGAAGAAAGGTTTGAAGAAGAGGCAAATGAACACCTCTTAGATGTGATTATTAAAGTCGACATTATTTTTGCAGTGATTCTTGTATTTTTAAGCTTTATCATTGCGAGAAAAACAATAAAACCGTTAAGAGAGGCCTCTGTAAGAGAGAAAATGTTTACCGCAGATGTAGCCCATGAATTCAGGACTCCGCTTACTGTTATTAAAACAGGAACAGAAGTTGCTATTCGCAAAAATGATTTAGAGTATTTTAAAAAGGTTTCTGAAGACAATCTCAATGAAATAGACTCTTTGTCAGCCCTTTTGAATGATTTGATTTTTTTAATAAAGAATAATTCTTTTAAAAAAACTGAGAAGAGTAATGTTCTTTTGTCTGGTTTGGTAGAGAGAGAATTGAATTTATTAAGTGAATACGCTAAGACAAATGAGATAAATATTACTTCTGAAATACAAAAAGATATATTTGTCTTTTGCAACGAAGAGGAGGTAAAAAGATTGGTAAAAAATATAATTAAAAATGCTATTGATTACAATAAACAAGGAGGTCGTGTTGAGGTTTACCTTAATAAAACAAAGAACGTTTCTCTGAAGATAAAAGATACAGGAATAGGAATTTCAAAAGAAGATCAAAAGTATATTTTTAATAGGTTTTTTAAGTCAGATAATTCTAGGGCTAGAGTAAAAAGTGGTTCTGGATTGGGTCTTGCTATTGCAAAAGAAATAGCGGATGAAAACAATATTTCACTGACAGTGTCTAGTACTATAGGGGAAGGGTCTATTTTTGAGCTTGTCTTTCAATAATTCTATTCATTTTTTGTTCATTTAAATTAAATACAATATTTGAGTCGTATAGTAGAGTTTAATTTTAAATTAAAAATATGAATCAATACGTGTGTTTAGATTGTGGCTGGACTTATGATGAAGAAAAGGGTCTGCCAGAGAAAGGAATACAACCAGGAACAAAATGGGAAGATTTACCAGAAGATTTTCAGTGTCCAGATTGTGAAGTTAAGAAAAGTGATACTAATATGTGGCAAAAAATAAGTTAATTATATGAAAAAAGACGCACAAAATGTTTTAATGTCTTTCTGCTTGGTAATAGCTATTGCCTTTGGAGGTGGTATTTCTTATTTTGAAAAAAGTTATGAAGAGTCCATGGGAGATATTGCTGTTGCTAATTATAATCTCAAATCAGTTTTGAGTAATAGAAAAGAAAGAGAAGAAAAAGAAGAGAGAGAAAGGATTGAGCTCGAAAAGCAAGAGGAAATAGAAAGGCAAAAAAGTCTAGCCATCGTGGCAGACAGTGGGATAGCGATCTCTACTCCTTTGCCGGTTTATGTTCCACCTGTCGTGGTTACTCCTACTCCTGTAAAACAGCCTGAACCACAAGTTGTTGTGGTTAAACCAAGTAGAAGCTCTAGAGCTAGCTAGTTTTATTGTGTTAAAATTAAAGAATGAAAGAAATATGGTTTAAAAGGAAAACCTTTGGTTGGGGCTGGGTCCCAGTTTCTTGGCAGGGCTGGGCAATTTTGGTCATGTATATATTTCTTGTTGCTTCTGAATTTCGACTAATAGATTTAAATTCTCACTCAGCGTCAGATACTCTGCAGATGTTTTTTCCTAGGGTATTTATCATTACGGTATTTTTAATAATTATTTGTTACAAAAAAGGAGAAACTCCAAGATGGCAGTGGTGGAGCAAGAACTCAGATTAGTATATTTATGAAAAATAAATTATTCATATTTTTAATAATTCTTTTAGTTTTGTTTTTAGGATACTTTTTTTTATTTATAAAAAAAGAAAAGAATATTGATTTAGAAAAAGATTACAAAATAAGTGAAGTTCTGGAGGAGAATGAGAGAGTTTGGGGTGGAGTTTTGCCTTGTATAGACTGTGAAGGAATTCTTGTTTCTTTGGTTCTGTCTGATTTTGATAATGATCACGAAAGCGGAGACTTTACTTATAGTGAGCTATATTTGGGAGAAGAGGGAGGTCCTTATATAAAAAGTGGATCTTGGACAAGAAGCGGTGGAAATGTTTTATTTGATCCGAAATCAGAAGAATTTGATAATTTCTCTTATACAGCCTTAGATAATGGTGGTTTTTTGGTTCCAGCTACACTTAGAATATCTCCCGGCCTTTCTGAAGATAAATATATCTTGCAAGAAGAAAGGTAGATTGTGGTAAAATATAGGTATTATAAGTTTCGAAATAATTTAAGATGTTAAAAAATTGTAATTGTAAAAATTGGGGACTTCTCTTAATAAGAGTTGGACTCGCTGCTGTTTTCCTTTTCCATGGAATCAGTAAGTTAATGGATATGGATATGACTATAGGATTTTTCTCAAGTCTAGGACTTCCTGCTTTTGTGGCTTGGGTTGTAGCAATTGTAGAAACACTAGGTGGAGCAGCTATGCTTTTTGGAGCATTTACTTTTGTTGCAGGAATTGCTCTTGCAATAATTATGTTCTTCTCAATAATTCTAGTTAAGTCAGGGGCAGGATTCTTTGCTTTTGAATTTGAATTAATGGTTATGCTTACAGCTCTAGGAATAGCGCTTACAGGAGCAGGAAGATACTCAATGCACTCAAAGTGTAATTGTGGTGGTAAGTGTATGATGTGCAAAGGTTCAGCTTGTATGCACTGTAAAGGAGGGGAAGCGATGAAGTGTGACGGATGCGAAATGTGCAAGAACGGTTGTACAGGACACGAAGGAAAGTAATTGAATTTTTAGTACAAAAAGCCCCGAAAGGGGTTTTTTGATTTTTGGTGTAAAATGTTCTCATGAGTCTTTTTGAGGAAGAATACAAAAAGCTAAATAAAGAGCAAAAGGATGCTGTCGACTCTATCGATGGTCCGGTTATGGTTATTGCGGGGCCTGGAACTGGTAAGACTCAGGTTTTAGCACTACGCATAGGAAACATCCTCAAGAAAACAGATATCGGAGGATCGGGGATTCTTTGTCTTACATTTACTCGCTCTGGAGTAACAGCAATGAAGAAAAGACTTGAGAAATACATAGGCACAGAAGCAAACAATGTAAAAATTTCAACATTTCATAGTTACGCAATATCGCTTATAGAAAAGCATCATTTAAATCTCGGCTTTATAAATATTCCGAAACTTCTAGATGAGAGAGAAGCGGTATTTTTGGTTGACAAGTTACTCTATTCTCGAGAGTGGAAACACATTCGTCCACGAGGCAATCCCGCTACATATTTTTCTGATATAAAATCTCTGATTTCACTTTTGAAGCGCGAGAGAATGTCTCCCGCAGATTTCCAAAAAGAAATTGAAAAAGAAATAAAAAGTTTGGAGAGTGATCCAGAAAGTATTTCTTCACGCGGATCATCGAAAGGTGAACTCAAAAAAGAAATTGTAAAAAAGATAGAGGCACTAGAGAGAACAAGGGAAGTTGTAGATTTCTATGAAGCCTATGAGGAAGAAAAGAGGAAGCAGTTACTCATGGATTATGACGATGTTTTAGAATTTGCAGTTGAGCTCGTTGAAGGATCGGAAGATGTTTGTGCAGACATAAGAGAGGAATCTCAATACATACTTGTAGACGAGCACCAAGACTCTTCTGGAGTGCAAAATAACTTTCTAAAGGCTGTTTGGGGTTCTGTTGAGAAGCCAAATATTTTCGTTGTGGGAGACGACCGACAACTTATATACGGATTCGGTGGGGCATCGCTTTCATACTTTGAAGAATTTAAAACAGCTTTTGGAAAAGCAAAACTAATAACGCTTGTTGAAAATTATCGTTCAACGGCCCCTATACTTTCACTTGCAGATACACTTCTCTCTAGTGATTTAACAAAAGAAAAACTTCGAAGCAACCGCTCTGATTCGCACGATATTTATTTATCAGAATATTCATATCCTAGAGATGAGATTATAGGAGCTGGAATATATTTCAAGAAACTTATCGAAGAGGGAACTGATCCACGAGAATGCGCAATTCTTGTTCCGAAAAATTATCAGGTTCGTAGTGCAATGAATATACTTCGCAGTGCTGGCGTTCCGGTTTCAGGTGGAGACAGTCAATCATTTTTCTCCTCGCGTGCAGTTTCTAGTTTCAAAAAAGTTTTGAAAGTAATTAGTAATCCAAATGATATCGTTTCTCTTTCAAATACACTTGTAGACGGCATATCCGGAGTTCCTGCAATTGAAGCCCATAAGTTTTTGCGAGACAAAAAACTAAACAATCTTTCAGTTGAAGATTTGGTTCGTTATGGAGAAGGGCAGGGACTTTTTGAAGGACAAAACGAGATATCTGTTTGGGGGAAAAAGCTTGTTTCTTTCATAGAGGAATCAAGTAAGGTAGGACTTCTTCAAATATTAAGTTTGGCTGGAAATGAACTTCTTATAAAAAACGCTCAGGGTCACGAGAAGCTTCTCGAGAATGCAGAAGCACTCAGAACATTTTTTCATCTTGCAGAAATGAAAGCCCAAAGTAATCCTCATGAGACCTTGGCAGAATTTCTTTCATATATTGAGAGGCTCGAGTCATACAATATGCATATTCCACTTGCGACTTTCGGTGAGAGCAAAGGTGTTTCTGTTATGACGCTACACAAATCAAAAGGTCTTGAGTTCGAGGCAGTTTGGATTGCACACATGAATGAAGAGACACTTATGGCCGAGAAAAAAGGAGGATTCACTTTGCCGGAAATTGTAAAAGAGAAGATCGAAGAGAAGAGTCTTGCTGTAGCGAAAAGAGAAGTTTATGTTGCGATTACTCGGGCGAAGAAGTTCTGTACGATTTCATACGCTAGGGCAGATGTTAAGGGTGCGGAACTAAACTTGGCTCAAGTCATCAGAGAACTTCCAGAGATTCACTTTGTAAGTAAGTCTGCAGACGAGACTGAAGAAGAACTACTTTCATATGGTCCAGAAGTTTATGTCAAAAATTTTGAAGTACCAGAAGGAGAAGATTTTGAAAAAATGAAAACTCTCGTAGCGGATGAATATGACGAAACGCGAGTTTCTGTTTCTCTTCTAAATAACTTTTTTGAGTGTCCTTGGAAATGGTATTTCCGAAATTTCTTGAAACTTCCAGAAATAAAATCAGATTCACTTGCGCTCGGTAGCGCCGTGCACTCGGCTATTGAACTTGTTTTGAAATCTGAAAAAATCCCATCTGAAAAAATGATCCGGGAATGTATCGAAGAAAGCTTTGAAAAAGAAGGCGTAAGCGATACAAGGACTCTAAACAAAATGACAAAAGATGCAGTTGAAATAGTTTCTTCTTGGATAGAAAGATCTTACAAACACTTGGCACCAAACAGAGAAAGTGAAAGATCGGTTTCTTTCAAAGACCCTAGATTTCCACATCTAAATCTTTATGGAAAGATCGACTTAACAGAGAGATTCCCTGGAGGAGAAGTTGCTGTGACAGATTTCAAAACTGGCTCATCTAAAACTTCTGGTGTTATTGAAAAACTAGATGATGAAAATAGACTATCTTCATTTATGCGACAGCTCGCTATGTATTCGTATCTAGTTCAAGGTTCTGACAAAAAAGAAGTAATATCTTCGAAGCTTTATTTTTTGGAATCAAAAGAGGGAGATAAGAATATGATTTATGCTACAAGAGTTGGAGAAGAGCAGATTGATCTGCTCGTACGAGATATAACTGATTATGACAAGCTCCTAAAAAATGGTGAGTGGACCGAGCGATCATGTAATGCAAAACAATATAGTGGGGGAGATGAGTGTGAGTATTGTAAGCTTGCGAGGGAAATATACCGAAAATAAAAAACCCGGATTTAAACCGGTTTTATTTTGTTCATTTTATTGCCTCTTGCAATATTTCACTTGCTGATTTAAGTAATTTTCTGATTTCTCTTAATTTTGTAAGTGCCAAGACGCATAAAATTAATGAAATAAAAAGAGAAATAAGGTGAACCCAAAATAATATTTTTTCCATAATTACATTTTTATTTGTAATTTCTTTAAATTTCTATATAAAATCAGATCGGAAGAGCGTCG
>CALBMC010000104.1 GCA_937895685.1 uncultured bacterium
GTTACTTTTTGGGCCCGCTGCTGGGCTCGGCCGTGGGCGTGATCCTGCCCGAGTGGTTGCGCTTTGCGCAGGCCTGGTACCTGTTCGTCTTTGGCGCCGCCGTGGTGCTCTTGATGATCTGGCTGCCCGATGGCCTGCTAAGCATCCCTGACCGTATCAAGGCCAAGCGCCAGGCGCGCGAAGCCAGTGCCGCCCGCGCTGCGGCCGCCCAACAACAGGGAGCCCAACAATGAGCCAACCCGCTACACAACAACCCGTTCTTAAAGTTACCAACATCAAAAAGGCCTACGGCGCCATCCAGGCCGTGGGTGGCGTGTCGTTTGAAGTTATGCCCGGAGAAATCTTCGGCGTGATCGGGCCCAACGGCTCGGGCAAAACCACGCTGTTCAACAGCATGCTGGGACAGATCACGCCAAGTCCCGCTCACTTCTCCCAGGTCTCAAGTTAACCAATGAAGAAGAGAAAGATATCAAAGATCTAGAAAAAAGAATCGCTCTTTATAATATTTTCATAAAAACATCTAAAAAAATAAAACCCGGGAAAAATCTTTTTGCTCAGAAGAAAGCGCCAGATCGAGAAGCTAGATTTATTCCAGATGAAAGATTAACTTTGTCTGTAATTTTGGAATCAGTTAAATCGGTTCTGATAAGAGTTCCAAAAATTGAAAAGTTGCCAGAAGTTACCGTTCGCAAAATAATAAGTATCGAAGAAATGTTTGCGAGTATTGTTGAGAGAATAGAAGAGGCTGTCAGTCACAGCTTCAGCGAACTGTCTCGTCATCCAAACCCTGAGGACGAAAGAGACGCGAGAGTTTATTCTATTGTTTCTTTCCTCGCTGTGCTTGAGCTGATGAGACAAGGAATTCTCGATATTACTCAGAATGACACGTTTAGCGATATGACCATTACCAAAGTTAGAGTTTTAGAAATAGAAGAAAATAATAATAATTAAAAATATGAATGATATAGATAAAAAAATTGAAGCAATCCTTTTCTTTACATCAGAACCAGTTTCAAAAAACAAACTAGCGAAGATGTTAGAAGTTTCTACAGAAGAAATAAACGAAGGAATTAGGATTCTATCTGAAAGACTTGAAGCTGGAAGCGGACTTGCTCTCCTTGAGGCAGGAGAATCTGTTTCTCTTAGAACGAAGAGTGATTTTTCTAGCATTATTGAAAAGATTTCTGATGAAGAGGTGGCAGGAGATTTGTCTCGTTCTGCACAAGAGGTTTTGGCAATTATTCTATACAAGAATGGAGCAACCAGAAGTGACATTGATTTCATAAGAGGGGTAAATTCAACTTACACTCTCAGATCCTTGGTTTTGAGAGGAATGATTGAGAGAGTAAATGATGATACAGACAATCGAAAGGCTAGATACCTACCAACTCATGATCTGTTTGCATTCTTAGGTATTACGAAGAAAGAAGATTTGCCTGAATATTCTGAAATAATAAAATCTTTGGAAGAAATTTCTGAAAAGGTTGTAAAGGATGATGCGGAAAATAATTAATAAAGAACTATTTTTAAATATTGGAAAATTTATTTTTCTAGTGCTTGTACTAGGAGCTTTTTTCTTTGATTACAATTACAAATCAAATTTTGAAAAAGAGGCAAGAAGGACAGAAGAGAAAAATGCCAAAAGTGTTTTCGAAAATACAGATATTTTGGCACGAGGAGCAATCGTTGTTCGTTTGTCTGATGATTTCGTTCTTTATGAGAAAAATTCAGATAAGCCAATGGAGCTTGCTTCTATAACCAAACTTTTTAATGATTTTGTTTTTGTTTCAAACTTACCCCTTTCTATGGATATCAAAGTTTCTGAAGCAGACACTAGAATGTATGGAGCTGGAGTTATTTCTCCAGGAGAAAATTTCAAAGCTTTAGATTTACTTCAGATGTCTTTGATTGTTTCTTCGAATGATGCCACTTCGGCTCTTGCTCGCTCCTATGGAGAGACAATTGGCAGAAATATTGTTTTGGATATGAATTCATTTGCTTCAAATAACCAACTTGAAAGTATTTATTTTAATACTCCGACTGGTTTACCAACTGACGGAGGTTTTCCTGGTGGAGTTGGTAGCCCGAGGGACATTGCCAAAATGTTGAAAATAATAAACGAAACTTACCCCGATGTTTTTTTCTTGAGTTCTTACGAAAGAATTCCATTTTTTGGCCCTGATGAAGTTGTCCTAAACACTAACAAAGCATTAGATAAGATTGGTTTTAAAGTTTTGGTTTCAAAAACTGGCTACACAGATTCTTCTGGTGGAGGAGTGGCTGTTTTGGTTGAGAACGAAGGGGAGAAGTATGCGATTGTTGTGCTTGGTAGTGGATATACAGAGAGGTTTGATGATTTGGTTATATTGTCGAATAAATTAATGGAGTTTTTAAACATTAAAAATTAAGGATCCTCTGTTATAATCAAAATATGATTTTTAGTATCGCAAAACTATTTGTTCCAGCCGCCGTATCTTTCTTTATTGGTATCTTGATTACACCAAGGCTAACCGCTTTCATGTACAAGAAGAAGCTCTGGAAGGGGAGAGCTAGGAAAGATCAAGCTGAGATGAGCATGGCTTTTTCAAAAATAAATAATACCGAAGAAGAGGTCAAAACTCCGAGAGTTGGTGGAATAATAATTTGGGCATCGGTTTTCATAACGACTGCTTCTCTTTGGATTCTTGCTAGAGGTTTTGGTTTGGAAGAAATTGTAAAGTTTGATTTTGTCAGCCGAAGTCAGACATATATTCCATTCTTCGGATTGCTACTTGGGGCAATGGTTGGACTTGCGGATGATCTTTTGGTTATTTTTGCCAAGCCAGGTAAATACATTGATGGTTTTCCAAGAAAAACAATGACCCTAATAGTTCTCCTGATTGGAGCAATTGGAGCTTTCTGGTTTTATTACAAACTTGGAATGAATTCCATTTCTGTTCCGTTTGTTTCTGAAGCTATAAGTTTGGGTATATTTTTTATTCCATTTTTTATCTTTACACATTATGCAATGTTTACGTCTGGTGTGATTGATGGAATCGATGGTCTCGCTGGGGGAGTTATGGCTAGTGTCTTTGCTTCTTTTGGAGCAATTGCTTTTTTCCAAAATCAGATAGATATTGCTGCTTTCTGTACGGTAGTTCTCGGAGGAATCTTGGCTTTTCTTTGGTTTAATATTCCACCTGCAAGATTTTATCTAGGAGAAACAGGAATGCTTGCTCTGACTACCGCGCTTACTACTATACTTTTTATGACTGATAATGTGTTTATTATTTTGATCGCTGGTCTTCCTCTTGTTGCAACCTCCGTCTCTTCAACAGTTCAAATAATTTCTAAAAAATATTTTAAGAAAAAAGTTTTCTTAGTTGCTCCACTTCATCATCACTTTGAGGCTTTGGGTTGGAGCCGAGCAAAAATAACAATGAGATATTGGGTTATCTCTATAGTTTGTTCAATCACCGCTATTATTATTAGTTTGTTAAGTTAGTTTTATGAATACAAAGAGAGAGCCAGACAGAATATTTTTGACTCTGGTTGTCATCCTTGTTGTGTTTGGTATTTTTTCTTTTGTTTCAGCGGCTCTTGGAGTTTATGCCAAGGATGCCTCAAAGTTTGCCGGAATCTTGGTAAATCAAATAGTGTTTGGTATTGGAATGGGAACTCTGGCTGGAATATTTGCTTACAAATTAAATTACAAGTTCTGGCGAAAATATGCGTTCTTTCTTTTTTTGGGATCAGTTGGTTTGACTGCTCTTGTGTTTGTTCCAGGTCTTGGGCTTGAACACGGAGGTGCAACCAGATGGATTTCTATTTTCGGTATTTCTTTGCAACCAGCAGAATTTCTAAAATTTTCTTTTGTTGTTTATTTTGCAACATGGCTTTCTTGGGTAAAACACAGAGTTAATGATTGGAAGTTTGGAATTTTACCACTGTTGGTTTTCTTGGGAATTATTGCTGGGGTATTACTTTTTCAGCCAGATACAAAAAGTTTTCTTTTGATATCAGCAACAGCTTTCGGAATGTTATTTATTTCTGGAATATCTACTAGGGTTGTATTGGCGATTGGTTCTTTTGTTGCGGTAGGGCTTATTGTTTTCGGACTATCTACTAGTTATGTAAGAGACAGAATAGACACCTTTATTCATCCAAATAGTGATCCGCAAGGTTCTTCTTGGCAAATAAATCAGTCTCTCATTGCTGTTGGTTCTGGTGGAATTTTTGGAAGGGGACTAGGGCAAAGTGTCCAGAAATTCACCAATCTACCAGAGCCCCATGGAGATTCTATTTTTGCGGTGATTGGAGAAGAAATGGGATTCATCGGTACATTTGCTCTTGTTGTTTTATATCTGCTTTTCTCACTTAGAGGGCTTAGAATTGCTTATCGTTCTCCTGATTCCTTCGCTAGACTCTTAGTCTTTGGACTTGTTATACTCTATACGGTCCAGTCTTTTCTAAACATTGCTTCTTCAATTGGACTTTTCCCACTGACCGGAGTTCCGTTGGTTTTTATTAGTCACGGAGGAACTTCTCTTTTGGTAGCGTTGATGTCAGTTGGATTAATATTACAAATCTCTAGATATCAAACAGATAAAATATGAAAATTCTAATTACCGGTGGTGGCACTGGGGGACACTTTTATCCTCTAATCGCTGTTGCTGAAAAAATAAACGAAATTGCCGAGAAAGACAAAATCTTTGATTTGAAGATTTACTATATGTCTACAACAGAATATGACAAAAGAGCACTTTTTGAACAAGGTGTAACTTTCGTCTCTGTTCCAGCTGGTAAAAAGAGAGTTTATTCTTCTATAAAAAATTACTTTGATATTTTCAAAATGGGCTTTGGAGTTTTGGTTGGTTTAGTAAAAATGTTTTTTATTTTTCCTGACGTTGTCTTTGCCAAAGGTGGTTATGCTAGTTTCCCGGCTCTTTTTGCAGCTAGGGTTTTGGGTATTCCAGTTGTAATACACGAATCAGATTCAGCTCCTGGGAGAGTAAATCTTTGGGCTGGAAAGTTTGCTGACAGAATAGCTATTTCATATCCAGAAGCCATTGATTATTTCGAAAGAAAAGACAGGGTTGCTTGGACAGGACAACCAGTGCGTACCGCCATACAGAAGGCTGATAAAAGGGATTCTATGAATTATCTTAGCTTTGATGAATCTGTTCCAACTATCCTGGTTCTCGGAGGT
>CALBMC010000105.1 GCA_937895685.1 uncultured bacterium
ATCTACACAGGCGAAGACACTCTTTCCCTACACGACGCTCTTCCGATCTATATCCTCGTCCTTCGCTGTATTAACGAATGAGTGGTGAAGATAGTTGTGTTTCTTCTTCCAGAAAACCACGATCGATACTCCGAGCATAAACTCAAGGATCCTGCAGATTGTGTTGTTAAGTTTTCTGTTTGGTGAAAAAGAACCATGCGCTGCGTCGTGCATCACATCAAACCCTATCCCTGCAAATGTCAGCCCAAGCAGAACGCAGAGTCCGAGTGCCACCGCACTGTTCTCTGGAGTAAAGAAAACCAGAGAAACATAAAGGGTTGGCAGAAGTACAAAAAAGAAAATTGTTTTAATATAAAGACGCCAGTCTCCATATTTAGAAATTCCTTTTTGTTCGAAATACTTTTCAATCCTATCATCAAGATCCCTCTTGAAAGAATTGTTTTTGTTTACATATTTTATTGTTGTCATTTTGGAACATTTTGAAATAAGTATACTATGAAAATAACAACCAAATGAAGACTTATCAGATAAAAGGAAAAGTTTGGCGCTGGCCTGGAGAGATGGGTTGGCACTTTTTAAGTGTCGACAAAAAACTTACAGAAGAGCTGAAAAAGGCTGGCAAAAAATATATCTACGGAAGTGGCTTTATTGGGATTCAAGCAAAAATAGGAAAGACAGAATGGGATACAGCACTTTTTCCTTATACAAAAGAAGGAATTTATCTCTTATCGATTAAGGGGATTGTTAGAAAGAAGGAAAGTGTTTTAGAGGGAGATACGATTAGCGCCTCTTTTACTTTTAGAAAAAATACTTTGTAATTTTGGCGATTTTGTTATACAATCCCTTCATATGGCAAAAAGATTAAGTCAGGATATAAAAAACAAGACACCTCGTTCTCGAAAGACAAAAAAGCGACTTGCAACTAAAAAGGCAATGCTTGAATCTAGAAAGAAGAGAAAATAGTCTCTCAAAAGCGCCCCCAAGGGCGCTTTTGCTATTCGGGTGTATAATTTGAATATGGATACAAAGAAACTAAAAGAACTTCTTTTTTTGATAATTATCATTACTGGTGTGGTTTTATTTTTTGTTCAGGAATTCGGACATAAAGAAGTTGCTCCTTCTCTTATAGTTGAGACGCCAGTTGTTAATATGGTGGATCTTTGTTTTGCTAATTTTGGTACATCAAATGAAATTGGTTTCTATGATAAATACACTCTTCGTATGTCGCTAAATAATACTGAAAAGACCGTTTCTGGAGAACTTAAACTTTTGCCAGCAGAAAAAGACAGTAAGGTTGGAAAGTTTGAAGGAAGTGTTTCTGATGTTGATGATGTTTTGATGGCAAGAAAAATAAATGCCATGTGGGATACGATGGCGGAAGGAATGAATACAAAAGAAGAGTTAAAGATTATTTTTGGAGAAGGAGTTGCAAGTATTGGATTTGGTGAAATGGAAGACAGGGGAGATGGTGTTTATGTTTACAAATACCCTGAATCTATTCAATACAATTTGGAATTGTCGGATGTAGCCTGTGAAGAGATTGATGAGAGAGAAGAAGTTGAAACATATATAAGAGAAAATATTTCCACCCTTTCTCCAGTCAAAGCAGTTTTAGGTGGCAGTTGGTATGTATTAAGTGTTTCTGTTAATACAGGTGAAGATTTTGGAGTTGTGGTATACGAAGATGGGCACATTCAGGAAAAAAGAAATTTCGATTATAGCTTGGGAAATGACGGGAAAGTGTCGAGTTTAATAATAAAATAACTTTTTGTAGTAAAATAAATATATGAAAGGATACAAAGATAATATAGAAAAGTTAACAGAAGAGAATAATAATTTCAGAAAGGTTCTCTATACTGGAAAGCATTCTCAGCTTGTTCTGATGAGTCTAAAGCCAGGAGAAGAAATAGGGCTTGAGGTTCATAGTGAAAATGACCAGTTCTTCCGTTTCGAATCTGGACTCGGTCAGGTGATAATAGATGGAAATGTTTATGAGGTTAGTGGCGGAGATGCAGTGATTGTGCCACAGGGAGCAGAGCACAATGTTATAAATACATCAGAAACTTTAGACTTGAAGATGTATACAATCTATTCTCCTGCACATCACAAGGATGGAATCGTGAGAGAGACCAAAGAAGAGGCGGTAAATAATGAGGCGGAGTTTGATGGAGTTACAACAGAGTAAATTAGAAGATTAATTTTTAAAAAAATGTTTATACCAATAATTATCGGAAGAGTAATATTAGGAGCTTATTTTATTTATAACGCATACGGGCATTTCAAAGGCCTAAAAGGTATGACTGGTTATGCTGAAAGTAAGAAAGTTCCGTTTCCAAAGTTCTCAGTAATTTTAACAGGAATCATGTTGCTAGTTGGAGGTCTTGCAATCTTATCAGGATTTTTTGCAATTTTAGGAATCGCTGTGCTTATTTTGTTTTTAATTCCAACAACTTTCATGATGCATAATTTCTGGAAAGAAACAGATCCTATGGCACGCATGAATCAGAAAATTGCCTTTAATAAAAACATGGCTTTGATTGGAGCACTTTTGATTATCATGGGAATGATTTAGAAATGTCCGGATTTTCTAAAAAAGAAATTGCTTTATTTAAGAAAATGAAAAGTCCTGCAAAGGTGCAGGATTTTTTGAATTCCTTGCCAGCTAATATGGAAAAAGGAGGAGAGACTTGTCGCTCGCCACTTTCTACAATTAGATCTGGGGAAGCGCATTGTATGGAAGGAGCGCTGTTGGGGGCATATATTTTGTCGCTTAATGGTTTTGTCCCATATGTTGTTCATTTGAGAGCAAAGGATCCAGACCAGGATCACGCGTTTATTGCTTTCAAGGTTGGAAAATATTGGGGATCAATATCTAAGACAAACCATGCTGTATTGCGTTACAGAGAGCCTGTGTATCGTGACCCAAGAGAATTGGTTATGAGTTTTTTTCATGAATACTTTTTAAATAAAACAGGGGAGAAGACCTTGCGAAGTTATACGTTGCCGATTGATTTGAGGAAGTTTGGAAAAGAATGGATAACGAGGGAAGGAGATGTTTGGGACATTGATAGTAAAATTACAAGGACAAAACATTATCTAATTTTATCAAAATCTCAAATAAAAAATCTTAGAAAAGCCGAAAAAATAGAAATAGAAGCAGGGAAGATTGTGGAGTGGAAATAATTTTCTGGGAGGAGTAAAATATAAGCATATGAATATACACCCAATTTTTGTGCATTTTCCAATTGCATTCTTAACAATATACGCAATTATGGAATTGCTTCGTTTCAAAGTTCTAACCAATAACCACTCTTATAATGTGGTAAAAAAGATTTTGCTTCTACTTGGAGTTGTGTTCAGCTTGCCAGCCTTGTCTACTGGAGAATTGGCAGAACATGCATATGGAAGATCTCAACGTGGTTTGATTGAGATGCATGCTGGATTCGCTGTTTCAACTGTTCGAGTGTTCGGTGTAATTTTGGTTTCTTACATAATTAGAAAGATAAACTCAGATCAGAAGTTTATTAATATAAAAAATCTTTTAACAGAAACAAAAGTTGTTTCTTATATTTGGAAAGTTGCTTCAAAGTTAGGGAATATAGTTCTGCAAACACCGGTTCTTGTTGTCTTGTCATTGATTGGATTAATTTTAGTGATGGTTACCGGAGCACTTGGAGGAACTATTGTTTATGGTCCAGAAGTAGATTTCTTTACTAAGTTTGTTTACGGACTACTCTTTTAATGACAGAGAGGTTCATAAATGAAGGATTCCGAGAATTAACCCCGGAGAATTTAACAGAGGGTTTTGTTCATAC
This sequence comes from uncultured bacterium, assembly GCA_937895685.1. GTDB lineage: Bacteria > Patescibacteriota > Minisyncoccia > Phycocordibacterales > UBA9973 > JAGOTH01. The sequence continues at coordinate 3,816 of CALBMC010000105.1, forward strand.
TGGGAAAGTTTGGGAAAAGAATAAAAAGAATGGAGTTCAGTTTTTCTTAAATAAAGACAACTGGCATGCCTATTCTCACGCTAGCGGGAAAATAGAATTTGGAACTAAGGAGGTTCCAAAGGAGATAAAGAAATATTTTGCCTTGGGAGAAGATGTTCCAGATTGGGAAGTTAAAAAACATATTTTTTCTCACGAGAATATGCACCAAGTAATCTTTAAAAGCTTTGAAGATGAAAAAAAGAAAGTTCAGTTAATTGATACCCTCGATCTTCTTCATGAGATAAGAAAAAAGTTTGGTAGAGGGGTTTCCAGATTGGGAGGACTCGATATCTACAAACAAAGAAAGACTTCACACGAGGAAGATTTGGTTGAGCTCCTTAATATGTATTCTCAAGATCCAAAGAAGTTGGAAATATATCTAGATTATCTAAAAACAGCAGACCAGAGTATTCTTGAAAAAAATGGTCAGATAAAAC
>CALBMC010000106.1 GCA_937895685.1 uncultured bacterium
TCGTAAATATACGGGTCCATTTTATATGATAGTAACGTTCTGTACTTGGATTTACATGGTACACTAGTTTCTTTACTTCTTTTGTTCTTTTCCAATCTACAGGAGCTGTAAGTTTACTTGTAACAGGATTCATACTAAAATTTAACCTATATCCCACAATTCCTATAGTACCTAATCTATTTGGTAGTTTAAAACAATGTCCTTCTAACACTCTTTTAGAAATAAGTTCTCCTGATAAGAAAAGTATTTCTTTATATTCTTTATATGTTAAAAGTGGTGTTGGTAATTTTTTCTTTTTCTGTTGCTTTCTGTATTTAGAATAGCTTTGTCTAGTTCTCAATCCAACACTTATTGCAGGTCTTGGCATAAATTATTTAGAAAGTTTCTTCTCAAGAATTCCGACAGATTCTTCTGGTGAGACAATTATAATTTTAGATGGCTCTACAACGCTAAGTGTATTCAAGTTAGCAACTTTTTCAATTGTAACTCCAGGAATGTTTCTGAAACTCATTGTTATGTTTCTATCAGCTGATGGGATAACAAGAAGAATGTTTCTCTTGTCTAGCTTTAGTCTTCCGAATCCATCAACATTTGAAAGGTTCATAACCATATCATATGCATTCTTTGTTTTTATTTCACTCATTTTGATAGAGTCTACAAACAATACCTCTCCATCTTTTACTTTCTTAGAAAGTGCAGAGAAAAGAGATTTAACAGCCATTTTTCTGTTAACTTTTTGTTTGTAATTCTTTTCAGCTCTTGGTCCGTGAGTTACTCCTCCACCAACCCAGATTGGAGAACGAGAAGATCCGTGTCTTGCTCTTCCTGTTCCTTTTTGCTTCCAAGGCTTTTTACCTCCTCCTCTAACTTCACCTCTGTTCTTTGTGTGAGCAGTTCCAGCTCTCTTGTTTGCCAAGATTGAACCAAGTACTTGATGAACCAAGTCTGTATTCCATCTCTCTCCAAAAATAGTTTCTGGTAGAGAAAATGTTCCTGACTTTTTTCCTTCAGTGTTGTATACAACAGCTTCAAGATTTTTTGGAGTCTTTGGTGAAGAGTCTTTTACAGATTTTTTATTCTTTTGTTTCTTTTCTGTTTCCATATTATTTAGCAATTATCTCTAAAATAGTTCCTCTTCGACCTGGGACAGCTCCACTTACAACTATCAAGTTTTCTTCTGCGATAACTTCTAGAACTTTTAGATTTGAAACTGTAACAGTGTCTCCTCCTGTTCTTCCGGCCATTCTCATAGCTTTTGGAACTCTTGTTCTAAGTCCTCCTCCGATTGAACCAGGTTCTCTTTCTGAGTGTTTTTGTCCGTGACTTCTTGGTCCTCCGGCAAAACCGTGTCGCTTAACAACACCTTGAAAACCTTTTGATTTTGTTGTTCCTGAAACAGAGATTGTGTCTCCTTTTTCAAAAATAGAAACATCTATTTTTTCTCCTCTTTCATGAGACTCTCCTTCTGCTGTTCTTAATTCGCTTACGTGCTTGAAAGCTTCAAGACCTTTCAAGTGTCCTTGCATTGGCTTGGATAGACGAGATTCTTTTGTAGAAACCGCTCCAACCTGAATAGCACTATAGCCATCCTTTTCTTTAGTCTTAACCTGAGTGACAGTTATCGGTAGAGCAGAAATTACTGTTGCTGCTTTAACTTTTCCGTCCTCGGAGAAGTACTCAATCATATGTGATTTTTTTCCGAGAATAAATTTCATACGGGAATTTTAGTGGGCGGTCGCTTCAGTCATTCGACTATAGCGACACCACTGCTGACCATTATGGTCGTTATTTCTATAACATCTTCACATCAATATCAACGCCTGATGGAAGGGAAAGATTTGTAAGTGCTTCAATCGTCTTTGCATTCGGATTGAGAATGTCGATTACTCGCTTGTGAACTCTCATTTCGAATTGCTCTCGTGTATTTTTGTAGACGAAAGATGCTCGGTTAACGGTATACTTCTTTATTTCCGTAGGAAGAGGTACCGGACCAACTACTTTCGCTTCATAGCGAAGAGCTGTGTCAATTATTTGTCGCACTGATGCATCTAGAATTTTGTTTTCGTATGCACGAACTCTAATTCGAAGTATTGATACTTCTTCAGATGTCTTTGCTGACTTTGCGGTCTTTTTTGCCGGTGTTTTTTTTGGTTTAGTTGTAGTCATAGAACAGAATTAGCTTTTTGGTGTCGCCACCAATGGCCGTTTAGGCGATGATTTTTGTTACAACTCCAGCTCCAACTGTCTTTCCTCCTTCTCGAACAGCAAATCTTTGCTTTTCTTCGAGAGCGATAGGAGCAACTAGTTTTGCTTTAAATGTTGCAGTGTCTCCTGGCATAACCATTTCGACTCCTTCTTTCAGTGTAACCTCTCCAGTAACATCAGTTGTTCTAATGTAGAATTGTGGTTTGTAACCAGTGAAGAATGGTGTGTGTCTTCCTCCTTCTTCTTTCTTAAGAATGTAAACTTCACATTCAAATTCTGTGTGTGGAGTAACAGATCCGCTCTTAGATAGAACTTGTCCTCTTGTGATATCTTCTTTTTTGATACCTCTGATAAGAATTCCGGCGTTGTCTCCAGCCATTCCTTCGTTAAGAGTTTTGTTGAACATTTCTATTCCAGTAACAGTTGTTTTTTGTGTGTCTTTTAGACCAACGATTTCAACTTCTTCTCCAACTTTAACGATTCCTCTTTCGATTTTACCTGTACAAACAGTTCCTCTTCCTTCGATAGAAAAGATATCTTCGATTGGCATAAGGAAAGGCTTATCAGTCTCACGAACTGGTTCAGGGATGTAAGTATCAAGAGCGTTTACAAGTTCAAGAACTTTTTGTGCCCATTCATCAGATGCGTCTTTTGCTTCAAGAGCTTTAAGACCTGATCCTTTGATAACAGGACAGTTTCTGTCGAAACCTTGTTTTTCAAGGATTTCTCTTATTTCTTCTTCAACAAGGTCAATCATGTCTTTATCATCAACCATGTCACACTTGTTTAGGAAAACAACGATCTTTGGAACTCCAACTTGTTTTGCAAGAAGGATGTGCTCTCTTGTTTGAGGCATCGCTCCGTCTGTAGCAGCAACCACGATGATTGCTCCGTCCATTTGAGCTGCTCCTGTAATCATGTTTTTGATGTAGTCAGCGTGTCCTGGCGCATCGATGTGTGCGTAGTGACGTGTTGGTGACTCATACTCTGAGTGGTGTAGAGAAATAGTAATACCACGAGCCTTTTCTTCTGGGGCCTTGTCGATATTATCAATCGCTTCAACTCGAGCGCTGTAACCCTTATCTTTGTTCATGTCTAGGACATGTAGGATAGACGCAGTAAGAGTTGTTTTTCCGTGGTCAACGTGACCAATTGTTCCAACGTTTACGTGCGGCTTATTTCTATTGAATGCTTCTGCCATATATATTTTGCTAGCGGTCGCCTTGGCTTTCTTGGATCACAACACGAGAATGTGTAATCCCTTATTCCAAAACGACAAAATTAGCTATTAATAAACCCGAGACGAATCGGGGCATCACTGCGAAAGAGCCCTTATAAAATTTAGGATGCTCAAAAAGAGCTTTTCCTAAGATGTGGCCAATTCTCGATAGATTCGAGAGTTTTCAAACGCAAAAATGCGGTTAGAAGCATCATACCAAATTTAAGCTCTCTGTCAATTATTTATAAGCTAAAAAACAAAAACCCGCTCAAAACGGCGGGTCTTCGGTAAATTCTTCTTCTTTTTCTTTTATTACCGGCTTTTCAGTTACTTCAATTTTAGCTTCTTCCACTTTAGAGGGTTCTACCTTGTCTTTTCTGTTATCCCTAGGATTTAACAGTGAAATGAAAAATTTCTCCATTTCGTCAATTAATCCAAGTGTTTTAATGCCTCTCAAAGGCACGTCAATGAGTAAAATCTCATACTGTTCTTTTGTTCTATCATAGAAGACATGTCTTCCCCGATAAGAATTTCCATTCTTATCCACTCCACTATTTTTCTTACGAAAATGAGAGGCACACCTGAAAGACAAGCTTGCGTGAGACTTGCCAACATAGACAAAAACCCCATTTTCTTTAATAAAATAAAGCCCAGGTCTTGAACCAAAGGATGTGTAAGGAAAATATTCCCGAACATTTGGATCCCTTGAAATTTCCAGAAACGTGAAGAAATTTGAATCAAAACTTTTCTCCCTAAAACAACGAATGAGCATCGCTGTTTGAAATCCGTTTATTGGTCTAGTCATAAATTCTTTTCTCAAAGAATCTAAGACTTTTCTAATAAAAGAGTTCTTTTCCTCTAAAACAACAAACCCTAAATAAAAAATTGGTGTTTTATCCTTGTTTCTGTTAACAAAAGCCCTTATTGCCCCAAACAAGGAATAAAAAATGGCTCTTATGTGGGTTACGTCTCCTGCTCTATTTTTTATAACAAGAATTCCCTTTTTACCTTTAAGGAATGAAGTTTTAGTTTCAAGTAATTCAACCAACTTTTTATCTTTATTGGATTCTAAGTCAATAAAAATATAATCAATTGTTAGAAGAGAAATATTTTTTTCTTTTTTTATAGCATTGGCTCTCTTTAAAATAGAGCCGTTACCATGACCCTTAACCACCCTATTGGCGGCAAGACTTGTCCCTGTTATTCTTACGGTCTTCATATTTTAAAAAGCTTTGAACTGATTATAGAACATTGCGAACTAAATAAAATAGAAAATAAAAAAGGCCGTATTTATAACGGCCTGTCAAATATTTAATTTTGTCTGCGAAGGAAATAGTGGTCTTTCTCCTCTTAATTCTATTTTCCCTTGCACGTAGTAAGGCGCCGATGGCACACTCACTTTACAGGTTTGATTTAAAGGACATCGACCACAGACATTGCTGTATGTGTTGAAACGGTTTTTTGTAAATTTAATTTCTTTAGAAAAAACTTCTGTGTTTCTACCATCCTTTACATCTGAAACTGTTGAAATATTTCCGGGAGCCTTGTCACAAAGATCTCTAGACAAGAGCCAAAGTGCGTTGGACAAAGTAACGGAATCTTTATTCTCTTCTTTTATCCAGCGAGACAAAATTTTTCTCGCTTCATCAGTCATACCGTCCTGCCAGAACCTCATTCCAGGTTTATATTCATCAACTTTCAAAATTTGATTTGAAAACAAAATTCTAAGAACATGAAAATCAACTGGCGGAGGAAACCGAAATGGCTTAATGATTTCTGCTTCAACATAAAAATACACAAGCATAGAAACCATTTTTTCTTTGAAACCATAAAACCCAAAAGGATTGTTCAGATTAAACTTACCGGAATTTTTCAGTCTCCGAACTGCTTCTTCATAACTTCGAACACCTTTGAATATAAGCCTTGGATCTGCCCCCCAATGGAAGGCAATTTTTTTCTTATTAAGAATCCAATGCCGAGAAATTTGATCGGCGTTAAAACCAAGACCATTATTCATCAGTAATTCTTTCAATATTCCTGACATGCGATCTTCATCAGCCAAATTTGCAACGGTTATGTCATACATATCAGGATTTTTTTCATACACCCTCTTCATTCCCTTGATTGCGCTCTCAGAATCAATCCGTCCACGCATATACTGACAGAAATTAAACAATATAACTGCATGTTCTTTGCTTCCCCAAGAAACACCTTCAGGTATATTTTCAACTCTTTGGGGCAAAATTGCCTCGTCAAAAGGATATTGTTTTTTCTCGTATGCATCATAGATAGCACCGAGAACAACCTTAGCGACTTCGTAGTCACCTTCTATTTTTAAATGTGCCATCTAAAATGTTTTTTCTGAGTCTATAGGTTATAAGGGTTATTGTCAAAAATAAAAAATCCCGACTAAAGTCGGGACCATAAATATCATCAAAGTGATTACATAACCTTCTTCACCTGCTCATATATTTCGCGAGCATACGAATCTTCATTCTTACCGTCATCAGGATTAAGATCAACCCCGATTGTTTCTTTATTAAGGGATTCAAAAACTTTCTTAGTGTTGATTAAACCCGGTTCTTCAAGAATAATAGACTTGTAAATCCCGCTCTTAGCCAAGTTCTTACCCCAACGAGAAACCAATTTCATTGACACTACATATCCTTCCTCATTTTCTCGTCTAGGATCAGTTGGTGCAAAATAAGCCGCATGAGAAGAAACCACAACAAGAACTGTTTCTTTTGGATTAAAAAGTTTTTGAAAAGACTTATCAATCCGAACCTTGGTTAAAAAATTATCGTTTATTAACCCGGTAATAGCATTAGCCTCTCTTTCTTCTTTTGTTTCCCCAGGAAACTTGGAGTCCACAGAGATGTTCCCGGCAACCATAACAATTAAATCAACCTTGTCTGTTTTTTTCAAAATTTCTTTCCACAAAACGAAGGTTTCTTCTTCACTTTTTAAATCAGAGGAAAAAGTTACTATCTCAGGAAACTCCTGATTAATTTTTTCTAACTTTTCAGGATTTCTTCCAACCCCGAAAACTTCCCAGCCCTTTTTCAAAAGAAGTCGGGCATCAGCACCCCCGATTCCTCCAGTTATTCCAAAAACTACTGCTGTTTTTTTATTTTTTGATTGTTTCATAACAAATTAATTTTACTTATACTAACATTTATTTTCCTAAATCAAAATGAATGATTGATGAAAACAAAAACCCGCTTTCGCGGGCCTTTGTCTGAATAATTATTTTCTTGTTTTAATTATTTCGTCTGCAACGTTCTGTGGCACAATGTCATATCTTACGAACTCCATTGTAAATCCAGCTCGTCCTTCTGTCATAGATCGAAGGTTGGTCATGTAACCGAACATTTCTGAAAGTGGAACAACAGCTTTCACAACCTTGTTCATTCCTCTTTCTTCCATTCCTTCGATTAATCCTCGCTTTGAAGAAAGGTTTCCTGTTACGTCTCCCATGAATTTTTCAGGAGTAACAACTTCCACTTTCATCATTGGTTCAAGTAGAACTGGTCTAGCTCTCTTTGTTGCTTCTTGGATTGCCATAGAAGCTGCAATCTTGAAGGCCATTTCGTTAGAGTCCACTTCGTGGTAGCTTCCGTCATACAGATCAACTGAAACGTTAACCATTTTGAATCCAGCAATAACTCCACGATCAAGACCTTCTCTGATTCCCTTCTCAACAGCTGGAATATATTCTTGTGGGATAACTCCTCCTTTAATGTTGTTAGTGAATTCAAAGTCTTCTTCTCTTGTTACGTTCTTAGGAAGTTTTTCGTCCCCAATATCCATAACCATTGGTTTAACCTTAACCTTAACGTGTCCATAGTTTCCTCGTCCTCCTGATTGTTTGATGTATTTACCTTCTGCATCAGCTTCCATTGTAATAGTCTCTCTGTAGGCAACCTGTGGCTTTCCAACGTTAGCCTCAACTGAGAACTCACGCTTCATACGATCAATAATGATATCTAGGTGCAATTCTCCCATTCCTGAGATGATTGTTTCTAGAGTTTCTGGATCAGTAGATACAACGAAAGTTGGGTCTTCTTGAGCAAGACGAGAAAGAGCCATTCCCATTTTTTCTTGGTCAGCCTTTGTCTTTGGCTCAATACGCATAGAGATAACTGGCTTTGGGAAAACAATTCTTTCCAAAATAACAGGGTTGTTTTCGTCACAAATAGTATCAGAAGTGTTTGTGTCTTTTAGACCCACAGCTGCCGCGATTTCTCCAGCAAAAACTTGTTTAACTTCTTCTCTTTCGTTCGCGTGCATTCGGAGAATTCTTCCTATTCTTTCTTTGTTTCTTGTTCTTGGGTTATAGATGTAGCTTCCGGCTGCAAGTGTTCCAGAGTAAACTCTGAAGAAAACTAACTGTCCAACGAATGGGTCTGAAGCAACTTTGAAAGCAAGCGCTGCAAAAGGTTCGCTGTCAGAAGCTTTTCTTTCAACTTCTTCTTCTGTATTAACATCAATTGCTTTCACTGGAGGAATATCTGTTGGGGCTGGCAAGTAATCAATAACAGCATCAAGAACCAATTGAACTCCTTTGTTCTTTAGGGCACTTCCTGCATAAACTGGGAAAATTTTATTTTCGATAACAGCTTTTCTTAGAAGTTTCTTAAGAGTTGGCATGTCTGGCTCATTTCCTTCAAGGTATGCATTCATTACAGCATCGTCATTTTCAACGATTCTCTCAATCAATTCAGCTCTGTATTTCAAAGCATCAGCTTTCATATTCTCTGGGATTTCTCCTTCAATGATTTCATCTCCCATGTTTCCCTCAAATCTGTAAGCCTTTTGTGTTAGAAGATCTACAACTCCTTCGTGCTTATCTTCAAGCCCAATTGGAAGTTGCATTCTTACCGCCTTTTTTGAAAGTCTATCTAGAATAGTTGCAAAAGAGTGTTCGAAAGAAGCACCAGTTCTATCTAGCTTGTTGATAAAACAAACTCGAGGAACCTGAGCTTCGTCCGCATAACGCCAGTTTGTTTCTGATTGTGGCTCTACTCCAGCCACTCCATCGAAAACAACAACCGCACCGTCTAGAACTCTAAGAGAACGCTTCACTTCAACTGTGAAGTCGATGTGTCCTGGTGTGTCGATTATGTTGAAACGATATTTTTTATTTTTATCGTCTGTCTTACCTTCGTATGTTGGTGTCCAGAAACAAGTAGTAGCAGCGGCGGTAATAGTAATACCTCTCTCTTTTTCTTGTTCCATCCAGTCCATCGTTGCAGCTCCTTCATGAACTTCTCCGATTTTGTGGGAACGACCTGTGTAATAAAGAATACGCTCTGAGGTAGTTGTTTTACCCGCATCAATGTGGGCAATAACTCCAAAGTTTCGTGTTCTCTCTAGTGGATAATCTCTTTGCATAATTAGTTATAATTAATTTTCTAAATAAAAAAGGCGCTTTTACGCCCCCATAATATACGACAAAAGGTGTGTTTTTGCAAACCCGGTAGTAAAATTTTATGAAGCGCAAAGCACGCATTATCTAGCAAATAATGCATCACAAAATTCTACTACCGGGCAAACAAAAAAAGGGCTGGGAACCCTTTATATATTTTCAAACCTTAACTTTCTTAACCCTGTGTGGCATAACACAAACATTCTTAGATAAAGAGACGAGGTCTCCCTCCTTGCGCCACCCATTGGCTTTTTGTAGTTTATTTTTAGACCTGGTGTCTAAAATAATTTTTCCGTTAGGTTTTACTTTTAAAACCTCAACGTGAATGAGACCTGCAACGGAAAGATACTCAACAGTATCACCTTCTTTTATTTTTTCTTCTTCCATAAACAATTTTTCTTCAGTCTACTCTTTTAACCTTTTTTGTCAAAACAAAAAACTCCCTTGCGGGAGCTTTTTGAAAAAAATATTTTTATTCTAATCCTGAATCAATATTTTCTATATCTAGGCTTTCCAAATCTGATTCAATTGAATCGAGGTCATCTGATGAATTTTCTTCCAAAATAACAGTATCACTGTCTGAGAAATTTTGTTGAGAAGTTGTCTCGTATTTAACCATAGAAGAATCCCCGTTTCCTATCAACATAACTGCTGCAATGGCCGCAACCAAAACTATTATGATCGCAGCAATAAGTCCCCCATGACCTTTGTGCTTCGGAGGAACAGTAGATCCCATTCCGGATGCATTATTAACTGGATTAGTAGATTGTGGTTGTGTTGTTTGGTCCATTTCCATATTTTTTAAAAAAATTAATTAATAGTTTCTATTTTTCCAGAAGCAGAGACGGCAACTTTCATTGCGTCGATAACTGCCTTAAAGGCGTCATGAACTTCTAGCATTGCTGACTTTATTTTTTCAGCAGCAGCCTCAACTGAAGCCTTATCTGCTATATCTGATTCAAATAAGTCCTTCAATTCTTCGTGAGCACTTTGTGCCAAATCAAGCTTTGTTTCTAGTTCTGAGATTGCGACATTAACAGCAGAAACATCTATACCTTCTTGTTGCATTTTTTCAGCTCGAGAAAGAATTCTAGCTTTTAAATTTTCGAAGTTCTTTGTATGAGCGTCAATTCTTGCCCCTACTCTCATTCGAGCCTCGGCAACAGGACTTCTAGATTCCATTTTTGCTTTGAACTCACCATCTTTTTCTTCAATCTTTATCTTATTTTCAATAACTCCAGGGAAAAGTCCTGGTCTTTCTTCACCAACTTTCTTCAAAATTGGAAAATGAGGTCTATCTTTCCAGTTTCCTGGGCCAGAGTTGTCCTTATCTGAGTCATCAGAATCATCGCTTGAATCCTCATCAGAGTCATTCAAATCAGAAGCAGAATCATTTCCTGAGTCATCTGATTCATCCTCATTTGAGTCTTCGTCAGAATCATTCATGTCACTATCTGAATCTTTTCCTGAGTCATCCACTTCTTCTGCATCGTCATCATTTCCTGACTCTGCCTTAACTGTTGCTGTATATCCAAAAGCAACGAAAGAAAGCAAAATTAAGAAAGCTAGAAAATAATTTTTTAAAAATTTCATAATTTATTTTTTTGACTTTTAAACAGACACTCGGGGTGTCTTATCTATATTATAACGCAAAAAAGGCCGTCTAGTGACAGGGGTGTGAAAAACAAAAAAGCCTCGGATTACTCCAAGGCCAATATATATTTTCTAAACTGATTTCCTCTGTCTTCAAAATTTTCAAACATGTCCAATGAAGAACAGGCTGGCGATAATAAAACAGTATCGCCTGGGATAGCTAGGCGATAAGAAATCTCTACTGCCTCTTTCATACTTTCCTTATGGAAGATGCATGGAACAATTTTCCCAAAAATTTGATCAACTTTATCGGGTTTTTTTCCAAGAAAAACCAGGGCTTTTACTTTTTCCTTTACCAAATCAAAGATAATTTGGTAATCATTATTCCTGAAATCAAGCCCTCCCATAATCCAAACAATTGGAGCATCATGAATTTCCAAAGAAAACCAAGCCGCATTCACATTAACAGATGAGGAGTCGTCTATAAATTTAATCCCTCCAATAACCCTTACAAGTTGGTTCTTGTGTTCCATCTCAGAAAATGGAATAAATGCTTCCCTTATTGATTCTTTTAATAGACTCCCTCGTCTTTGATTTATTGTTGAATTTAGATTTTGGTTTTCCTTTTTTCTTACTACATGAAAAGAATTTTTTATCCCCCCTTGGAAAGCGTGCCCGTTAATTATTTTTTTAATTTTAATAATCTCCTCACTGTTATATTTTAGTGGTAGATGAAAAAAAACAGGACGATCTTCTATGTAAAAGATAGAACTCGCTTCTTCTTCTGTTGTATATGGGTAATCCTCGTATGAGTAGCTTTTTAATACAAAAGAATCTTTGCTTCCAAGTCGAACTAGTTCAACCTTAGTGTGCCCTCTTCTCTTTTTTAATGTTCCCATTTTAAAAATGTTTCAAGAAGTTTATTCCTATAAAAATCTAAAGTCAAACAATTTGACAAAATGAAAGTTTTATATAGAATAAAGAAAAATCTTAGACATATGAGTTACTTAAAAATGATGCTTAAAGACTTACAGCAAAATTTCCCGGAGAATGCCCAGGCCTGCAAAGAAATTGAGGAAGAAATATTAAAAAAGAATTTTGATTACCAAAAAAACGTTAAAAGAATCAAAGATATGTTTCGTGACAAAATTCAAGAAGGGTTTCAAAAAATAAAGAAAGAAACTGGCAAAAACACTGAGTTTACTTTTTCAAACGACATGATTGATTACAAAACCGGACTTATGCTTGTTGAGACAATCGCACAAACCGGTAAAAAGATCTCCAAAGGATCCGGTTGGAGTCGCTTGTCCGCAAGAGCAATTGCTATAAAAAATTTAACAAACTAACATTCCGCATCTTGCGGTTTTTTATTTGTTACCCATTCGACTCGCTTTGCTCACTCAGGGTAAAACAAAAAAGCTCCCTTTCGGGAGTTCTTTTTTTTACCAAGCAAAGTGTGCGAACGCTTTGTTGGCTTCTGCCATTCTGTGAGTATCTTCTTTCTTCTTAACAGCTGATCCTTCACCTTTTGCAGCAGCTAGTATTTCTACAGCGAGTTTCTTTTCCATTGGTTCTCCTTTCTTTCCTCTTGCAGCTCCGATTATCCATCTGAAAGCTAGAGCTTGTCGGCGTTCTGGGCGAACTTCTCGTGGAACTTGATAGTTTGCTCCTCCGATTCTTCTTGAACGAACCTCAACTGTTGGACTTGCGTTCTTTAGGGCTGTTTCAAAAACCTCTAGTGGGTTATCGTTTCCAGACTCTTTCTTAACTATATCAAGAGCTCGGTAAACAACTCTTCGAGCTGTTACTTTTTTACCGTCCCACATTACTGAATTGATAAACTTTTCTAGTTTTTCACTTCCGTATTCTAGGTCAGGCTTTGGAATATTTCTGTTTGTTACTTTTCTTCTCATATATAAAATTATTTCTTAGCGTCTTTAGGAGCCTTTGTTCCGTATCGGCTTCTTGATTGTCTTCTCTTATCAACTCCTCCAGCATCAAGTCGTCCACGAACTATGTGGTAACGAACTCCGATCAAATCTTTAACTCTTCCTCCTCTTAGCATCACAACTGAGTGTTCCTTTAGATTGTGCCCTTCTCCTGGAATATAAGCAGTTACTTCCATTCCGTTAGTTAGACGAACTCTGGCGATTTTTCGTAGAGCTGAGTTTGGCTTCTTTGGAGTTTGAGTTCTAACAACTGTACACACACCTCTTTTAAATGGAGATGGGTAATAGATCGGTTTATTTTTTAGTAGGTTTGAACCACGAGCAAGAGCGACGGCTTTACTTCGTCTTACAATTTTCTTTCTTCCTTTTTTTACTAGTTGACTGATTCTTGCCATTTTTGTATTTTATAAAAATTTTTGCCAAAAAAATAAGCCCGAAAGACTTACGAGCTAAACTCTACCAGAAAGACGAAATTATTGCAAGGGCCCCTTAAATCTGTGGTTCAGGAGTCTCTTCTGGTGGCACTTCTCCATCACCATTTCCCTCTTCTTCGGTTTGAGAATCAGAGTTTTCAGTGTTTTCTTCTACTGGAGAATCTCCCTCACCAGATATTTCTTCTGGAGCTGAATTCTCTTCCCCGCTCTCATCTGGAAGAGGTGCATCTTCTGTGTTCTCGTCATCACCTTGATTATTATCACTTTGATTATTTCCAAAAACTTGAATGAATTCCTCTTCTGTTATACAAACACTTCCAACACACAATTCATTTGTTTGAACCTTTTCAGTATTTATAATTTTCGCAAAAATAATATCAATTGTATTTTCAGCATCTGCTAAGAAAGTCTTTATTAAAGAAGCAAGAGAGGAATCTTCTTCTGTGTTAAGAGAAGATAGTAAATCAACTTCTATTTTTAAAGTTTTTGATTCAATTAAGAATGGAACTTATAAAAATCAAATATCAAATTTAAGAGCAGAATTTGACGAAAAAAAACA
>CALBMC010000107.1 GCA_937895685.1 uncultured bacterium
GGCAAAGAAGATATAGTTCTCGGAATTGAAAAATTTATTTTAGATAGTTCAAGCAAGTCTCGATAAAATTCGAGATTTTTTATTTAATAAAAAACACAAAAGAAAAACCCCTTCTATAAAAAGGTGAAGGGGTTATATATCTTGTTATTAAATTGTGAGTTTTGTGAGTGCGTTTGTTTTTGATGAACAATGTTCAGAAGTTTGCCATATGTGCGGCCATAAATTTTTTTCCCTTAAAAGTGGGATGACTTTGGACCGTTTGGGAAACAACTGATTCGTATATATTATACATAAAAAAATACCCACAAGTCTATACTCTTGTGGATATCTTTTTTGCTCAGCTTTATTTAAGCAGAATAATTTTTCCTTATCGCCAAAAAACTGTTGATAAATATGAATAAAGTAACAAATAGAGCCATTGTTGGTATTGTTACAAAACCAAATTCCATAACATATCGAGCCAAGCAGCTTCCGCTTGTTCCGCAAGAAATAAGTTCGTTTCCTCCAAACGTTATGTATGTATGATAACCAGTTACAATGATGGCAAATCCAGATAAAAACAAATTATAAACATGAACGGAAAAGTCTTTTCTGATTATCCCAACTAGAGAAATTATTGCTGTTGGATAAATAAATATTCTTGCCCACCAACAAAGTGTGCAAGGAGGGTAGTGAAGCACACCAGAGAAATAAAGACTTCCAACGATTGCTCCAAAAGAAAAAATAAAAGTTAACCAAAGTCTTGTTTTATTTGTTATTGATTTACAAAAATTTGTTTTTGCAAATACTAAAGCAAAGATTGCCATTAGTAATGGGAGAACTGACAATGTTGAAATTATTTTTATCATATTACTTAAGTTCTTCTGGTATTGGGCAAGAGGTGTTTAGGGACAGTTCTTCAAAAGTTTGTTCTCCGCTACCGATTTTTTGATTTGGATATATCCATGTTGGGTAAGATTTTATTCCTAGATCTTTACATTCTTGAGTCATCTCTTGTCCGTCTGGAGTTGAACACTCAACATAAGGAAGAGTTTTTGCTGATTGTTTGAACATTGCTTTTTGATTTTGGCAGTGAGGACACCAGAACGCTCCATAAAAGATGGCTCCACTGTCTTTTAGGCACATTGCAAAGCTTTCCCGAGCTTCTTTTTTTGCTTGGGCCTTAGGGCTGTTTGCTATCAATATTCCAATAATAACAAGGGCTAAAATTATACCGATTGAAGTTATAAATGTTTTTTTCATATTCATACACAAATCGTATCACTTTTCTGTTCTTTTAAAAACTTCCTAAATCAAGCTTTATGTGAGAGTATTTATTATTAATGAAAAAGCACGGACTACATAAGTTTGCACAAATCTTGACCCCGGTGGGAATTGGATTTTTGGGGTTTTTGGTTTTTGAAGGTTTTTTGGAACATCAGAGGGAGGGTATTCTTTTTTCCTTTGATACTACAATTTTAGCCCTCTTTATTTTGGTGGGGATTTTTTTTGGACAAAGATTGGCAAAACACATTGCTTGTAAATGTGATCATGGGCACAGTCACGATAGTCATGGAGAGGGGGAGAGTGAAAAGGAAAGAGAAATTGATTTCTGGTTTCTCGTGTCAGTATCATTTGCGGGGGTTTTTCATACAACCATAGATGGGGCTGTTCTTGGTAGTGTGGTAGGTGAGGGAAAAATATTTTTATTTATACTCATTCCAATTTTACTTCATGAAGTAATTAGAAGATCGG
>CALBMC010000108.1 GCA_937895685.1 uncultured bacterium
ACTGACCGAGATCAGAGTAAAAAAATATGTTAATATAGCTTTATGACAGAACAAAAACTAGAACATATCCGCCACACTCTTGCCCATCTTCTAGGGGCGTCTGTGATGGAACTTTATCCAGGAAGCAAACTAACTCTCGGACCTGCCGTCGACAATGGCTTTTACTACGACATAGATGTCGAGGGTAAAATAACCGATTCTGACCTAGAAAAAATAGAAGAGACGATGAGAAAACTTCTAAAAGACTGGAACAAATTCTCCCACAAAGAACAAACAAAGGAAGAAGCTCTCGAATACTACAAAGACAACGAATACAAAAAAGAATTAATTGAAGAAATTTCTGAAAGAGGAGAAAAAATAACTTTTTATACAGTTGGAGACTTCACTGACCTTTGTCGTGGAGGACACACTGAAAATCCAAAAGAAGAAATTAGGGCAGACTCTTTCAAGCTAGACCGAGTCGCTGGGGCATACTGGAGAGGAGACGAAAAAAACAAAATGCTAACTCGTATCTACGGACTAGCCTTTGAATCAAAAGACACTCTAGATGAATATCTAAAAAATCGTGAAGACGCCCAAGCCCGAGACCACAAGAAACTCGGAAAAGAACTTGATCTGTTTGTTTTCTCCCCTGTTGTTGGAAAAGGATTGCCACTTTGGACACCAAAAGGCTCTACTATTCGACGAGAACTAGAAAGATTTATTGTTGACGAAGAAATCCGCCGTGGATATCTACACGTTTATACTCCAGACATCGCAAAACTTGATCTGTATAGAAAAAGTGGACACTATCCTTATTATAAAGAATCAATGTATGCACCAATTGTAATTGACGATGAAGAATTTATGCTTCGCCCAATGACTTGTCCTCATCACTTTGAGCTTTATTCTTCAAAACCTCACAGCTACAGAGACCTTCCAATGAGAATTGCGGAGCTTGCTCAACTTTATCGATACGAACAATCTGGGGAGCTTTCAGGATTACAAAGAGTTAGAACCTTCTGTTTGGCTGACGCGCATATTATTTGTGCTGATGAAAATCAAGCTGTATCAGAAATATCTGGCGCCCTTGATCTAATTGAATTCATCACAGAGAAACTTGGACTTAAAAAAGGAGAAAATTATTGGTACAGACTATCTCTTGGGGACCGAGACAATCAAGAAAAATACTACAAAGATGATGAGGCTTGGGAAAAAGGAGAATCTCTTATGCGAGAACTTCTAGAAAAACGTGGTGGACACTTTGTTGAAGCAAAAGATGAAGCCGCTTTCTATGGACCAAAGATTGATATCCAAATGAAGAATGTTAATGGAAAAGAAGACACCGCTTTCACAGTTCAGTACGACTTCTGTATGCCAACAAGATTTGATTTAACATACAAAGCAAGTGATGGAACAGACAAGAGACCTTTTGTTGTTCACCGCTCATCAATCGGAGCAATAGAAAGAATTATGGCTTTCTTGATAGAATATTATGCTGGAAATTTCCCAACTTGGCTCTCTCCTACTCAAGTTGCAATTATTCCTGTTAAAGAACAGCATCAGGATTACGCTAACTCTTTAGCTCAAAAACTAAAAAATATAAATGCTAGGGTTGTTGTATATGGAGATAATGGAAACTTGGGAACAAGAATTCATGAAGCTAAAAAAGAAAGAACTCCTTATGTTCTAGTTGTTGGAGATAAAGAAATAGAAAACAATTCTCTCTCTGTGGAAAAACGTGATGGAACAAAAGAAGTAATTGAAACAGACCAATTCCTCGCGGTCATCGATCACGAAATAAAAAATAGAATCTAAAATGGACAATAAAAAACATAATATAGATAACCCAGAAATAAAAAATCTTGAGTTAGAAAATCAAGAATTTATTAATTTTACTGAAAACATTATTGAAGAAGAAATTATTTTTTCTAACAACTGGAAAGAATATATCGAATCAACTAAAGATCATTTAGTTTATCTAAAAGACATGCTAGAAGATGACTCTTTAAATAAAAACGAAATTGAGAAAGAGATAGAAAAAACCGAAAAACAGTTAAAAAACTATGAAGAAACTTACCAAAAATCTATTGAATTTATAGACGAACTAAGACTTACTAAGGCTCAAAAAGAGTTTCGAAAAGATGACTTAGAGAGATTACAAAAAATTCATAAAGAAATTTTAACTGAGATAATTCCTAATCAAAAAAATTAAATTTAGAATTTACAGCTTATTAATCACAAAATCCTCACGACCGTGAGGATTTTGTGATTAAATTATTTCCTGTTAATTATTTACTCTTTATATATCTATCTCCGCGTATTTTGCGTTTGTTTGAATGAAGTTCTTTCGTGGACCAACTTCTTTTCCCATCAACATATCAAACACTTGATCAGCCAGTTCAGTTACCTAAACTTTCGATCGACGGCACGTCTAGATCGGAAGAGCGT
>CALBMC010000109.1 GCA_937895685.1 uncultured bacterium
TTTACAAAAATAAAACCAGAAAAAGTTCTTCTGAATTTCCCGAGTAATATAATAAAAAAATATAAGCTAAAGGATAAATATGGAAACCCGGATGAAGAAGGCCGAGTTATTGCTTTAGAATTCAAAAAGTTTTTTATCGTGAATGTTTATACCCCAAATGCAAAAGATGATTTATCCAGAATTCCTCTTCGACACAAAGCTTGGGATCCAGCATTTCTAGAATATGTTTCTACTTTAAATAAAAAGAAACCTGTAATTTTTTGCGGGGACTTGAATGTTGCGCACACCGAACTAGATCTTGCCCGGCCAAAAGAAAATATTGGCAAAAAAGGATTCACAAACGAAGAAAGAGTTGGAATTGATAACGTAATAAAAAAAGGTTTTGTTGATGCCTTTAGAATTTTCACGAAAAGTGGCGGACATTATACTTGGTGGAGCCATTTCGCTGGGGCGAGAGCTAGAAATGTTGGTTGGCGTATTGATTATTTCTTCGTTTCAGAAAAAATTTCTAAAAAAGTACTAAAATCTGAAAATCTGACAGAGCAAATGGGAAGCGACCACTGCCCTACACTTCTAGACATAGAAATATAGAGACTCTTCCAAATTTTCTTGTTTTGGTATAGACTCAAGAAAAATTTTAATATGAGTATATTAACAAGTGAAAAAGTGGAGTTGGTAAGCAGTATCGTTCCACCGTCCGAAATAGAAACTTTCGGATACAAAATCATGGATCTCCAGGTGGAGAATCACTTTGTGAACAAGGGAATGAAAGATCTTGAACACACGGGGTTGTTCCTTTTTACGTCAAAAGAGCTGGAAGAGCTCAGTAAAATGGACTTAGTAGCCGTAACAACAACAAAAGAAGGTGGTGCCTACACCCAAAAAGTTGTTGGATACGCAGTAGCCGTTCCATCAAGTATGACGATAAAGAATCAGCTTATGAAAAAGATTTTTCAAAAATTGGAAATTATTGAGGAGGAAAACTTTTTTGTGATTGACGCCTTTATGTCTTCTCCGACAAAAACAAGTGGGAAGGCTTTTCTTCGGATGATGAAAAAGCTTAAAGGAAACATTAAAACTGGAACGAAGGTGTTTTGCCCAATATATGCGGGCAACCGACATTTAAAAAAAATAATAGAAATTTTTGACCTCAATTTTGAATATGGCCCAGGGCAGACCCTGGAAACCAATATTGGGGTTATCCACCTCCCTTGTAAAATATTAACCGCTTAAACGCGGTTTTTTGTTTTTATGTATAATTAAAATATGCAAAAACAAATTACTCTCGGTGGTGGGTGCTTCTGGTGTCTTGATGCAATATTCAAGACAGTAACAGGGGTGACAAAAATAGAAAGCGGTTATGCCGGAGGAGAAAAAGAAAATCCAACTTATTTAGATGTTTGTGGAGGCAAAACCGGCCACGCCGAAGTTGTTCGCCTGACTTATAATGAAGACCAAATAAAACTTGAAGACATAATAAGAATATTCTTCGAAATTCATGACGCAACAACAATGAATAAACAGGGTGCAGATATTGGAACTCAATATCGCTCTGTTATTTTTTATGAAAATGAAATAGAAAAAAGTATTATCGAAAAAATTCGCGATGAAGCACAAAAGTCGCTAAAAGATCCGATTGTAACAGAAATAACTCCTTTAAATAATTTTTTTATAGCAGAAGAGTATCATCAAGATTATTATGCCAAGAATCCGAATCAACCATACTGTGTTGCGGTAATTTCTCCCAAGCTGACTAAATTTATAAAGAAATAAAAAAACCCCCGTTTTGCGAGGGTTCTGATTATTAGATCG
>CALBMC010000110.1 GCA_937895685.1 uncultured bacterium
TTCCCTACACGACGCTCTTCCGATCTATAAAAATACTATTTCGGAGTTTGAAGAATTTATAAAGACACTCAATCCAGAAGAAGCCGAGCAAGGGAAAAAGGGATTCTTAAAAAAATATTGGGACAAGTTTCCAAAATTTAATAAAAATAATCCTTTTGTTAAATTTGTTTTATCAAAAGAAATTTTAGACGTTGCAAACTCCTACATGGGAATGTGGACAAAGCTTGTTTACTACGACCTAGCGTTAACTTTGCCAGTTGGAGAATCTGCTCCGGTACAATCACAACGTTGGCACCGAGATCCTGAAGAAAAAAGAATCTGTAAAGTTTTCATTTATCTAAATGACATAGATGAAGAAGCTGGACCGTTTACACATATAAACGGAAGTCAGAGAGGTGGCAAATATGGACACCTCTTCCCTCAAAAAACACCAGAAGGAGTCTATCCAAAAGAATCTGAACTTTTATCAAAAGTTGATCCAAAAGACATAAGACTAATGACCGCTCCAAAGGGAACAGTTATATTCTGTGACACCAGTGGACTTCATCGTGGTGGATATGCCAAAACAAAAGAAAGATTAATGTTTACTGCATTTTTCTCAGCCCCAACAAACACAGAAAAGCCTTGGTATAAGATAAGTGAAGAAGATAAAGAGATCCTTAAGAAAGAATTAAACGAGGAACAAAAATTTTCTCTCTCAATTAATTAACTCTCTTTAGAACAACTAACTCTGTTTCAACCAAAAGATTCTTCGCGTACCTTTCTGGTAAAAATTTCATAATTGGAAAAACAATTTTGTGCCACAAAACAGTTTTTGGCATGTGATAAACAACACCCGAAACTTCAAATCCATTCTTGTGAGCGTTATAAAAGATAAAGTTATCTATATCTTCAGTATTAAAAAACCACTTATGACGATCCATCGGCTTTTCTGGAGGAAGACCATAACTTGCACCACTTCCAAAACCACGAACAAATTTCTTATATGTCTTTTTCCAGCAATTTGGTAAAGATATTATTACAGTTCCCTTAGAAACGCGGAACAAGTCTGCAATGCTTCGATGAATATCATTGATGTGCTCCATCGTATCAAGACAAATAACAGAATCGAACTCCTTATCAGAAAAAGGAATAAAGTCTTTTTCCCAATCCCAAGAATCTAAATTTGTATTGTTCTTGTCAATTAGAACCACTTTTTTATTTAAAAACTTTTCAGCTGTATCATCTCTGCTTCCAACGTCT
This sequence comes from uncultured bacterium, assembly GCA_937895685.1. Classification (GTDB taxonomy): domain Bacteria; phylum Patescibacteriota; class Minisyncoccia; order Phycocordibacterales; family UBA9973; genus JAGOTH01. Next base: position 1,243 of record CALBMC010000110.1, read on the forward strand.
AAAACTCTATCCCCTATTTGATTGCTAAAAAAATCTTTTATTATTTGATATCTCTGACGAGCTCTATCTTGATAAAATTCAAAGCAAACATTTTCCCAGAAAGGAAATTTATTTTTTGCTTCCAAAATATAATCCAGAGAAGACTTATTATATTCACCTCTAAAATACCGTCCGCCGTCACTAAATCTAT
>CALBMC010000111.1 GCA_937895685.1 uncultured bacterium
CGGTTTTTTATTTACTTAGTTTGTTTGGTGGTATAATGAACTAATGGAAAATCTCAATAAAAACCCAATGGTTTCTTTTGGTGTAATAATAGGAGTTGCTTTAATTATGGCTTCAATTGTTATCTCTGTAACTTTTTATAAAATAAGATCTCTAGATAACACACTTTCTGTAACTGGAAGCGCCAAAACAGAAGTTGTGTCTGATACTGTGAAGTGGTCTTCTCAAATAACAAGACCTGTTAGAATTTCAGAACTACAAAATGGATATTCTCAAATCGCTTCCGATCTAACAAAGGTAAAAAAGTTCCTAATTGATTCTGGAATTCCAGAAGAAGCAATTACAGTGTCGACTGTTTCTTTCTATGAGAATTACAGCTATCAACAAAACCAAAGATACTCAGATAAAGAATTTATTCTCTCTCAAAGCATAACAGTTAATTCAAGTGATATAGATAAAATAACAAACATATCAAAGGACATTAATGCGGTTGTCTCTCAAGGTGTCATATTCCAGACAAATTCTTTGGAATACTATATTTCAAGCTTGCCAGAGCTGAGAGTTTCTCTTCTTGGAGAAGCCGTGAAGGACGCAGAGTCTAGGGCAAATAGTTTGGCTGAAGCCTCAGGAAAGCGCGTAGGGAAGCTGAAAAGTGCTTCATCTGGAGTTGTGCAAGTATTGTCTACAAACTCAACAGACATATCAGATTATGGATCATATGACACTTCTCAAATAAATAAACAAGTAATGGTTACCGTCAAAGCAAGCTTCACTTTAAAATAAAGAACCTACAGAAAAAGAGTCCACCAGGGCTCTTTTTTAATTTTTGTCAAAGTTGTCTTGTTGCCTGTGGATTAGGTAGAATTTAGAAAACTGTTACTTATGATAATAATGATCGTTGTAGCCCGTCCAGCAGGATGGGAAAAAACTCCTGTCGGGAAATTAACGCTACTATGTCTCTCTGACGCAAGGGATGAAGAAATTTTTAACTACATTATTGTACAAAATGTTTCCTCAGAAGATGAGCTGACTAGTTTGGTTTCTATTATTGAAAAAGAACGCCCAAATGTAGCCAGGATGATGGAAGAGAGAATGAAAAAATAGCCCGGTAAAACGGGTTTTTTGTTTTGCCAAAATCCTAAAAAGTTGTTATATTTCTTATGTCTTTTCGCCAACTGGCTCCATCGTCTAACGGTTAGGACACCGCCTTCTCAAGGCGGGAATCGGGGTTCGATTCCCCGTGGAGTCACAACACATAAATCTCTTAGATTCGTCTAGGAGATTTTTGTGTCTAGTGACTCAAGAAAAAGCAAACTGCTTTGCTTTTACGGGGATCGAACCGGCGGAGGTATATTTTGAACAAAGTGAGAAAAACCGAGCCGCGTCCAGTAGTACTTTGTATTTTAGTCACAAGATGACTAAAATACTTAGTAACTACGGGATCATTCCCCGTGGAGCCACAATGAGCAGCACGAACTAGAAGTTTAATTTCTTATAGAAATTGTAGCTAAATAAAAAACCCACAATTGCACCAACTGTGGGTTTGGAATTGACAAGATAAAAACTTTTACGGCATCATATTATATAGATAAGTATGGTACATATTGATGACTATAAAAAATAGTGCGCAAATAAGCAGTGCACTTGCCACAAAATAACCTACGAATCTTTTTAAAACATCGTTCGTATCTTTTTTCATTCTCAAACTATTTGCAAATGTTTGAGTATAAAAAACTACAAAGGACACTAGGATAGAAGCTATTGCTAAGATCTCATAGTTTTTTAAAATTAGATGCTCGTACCGCAAAATTATGAACGGTGTTTGCGTGATTTTTTCCCGGAAAATTAGGAAGAATAAAAGTCCAAACGTCAATGTTATGGCTAAGCTTAGCAATAGCCTTATTTTGGAGATAGAAAAGCTTATTTTTTTCATATACTATTTTTTTAAGTTACAAATAATTCTTTAGAAATTATATCACATACAACTAAATTGTAAAGTGCTCATCTTGCACTCGAGAAGGGTCGGAAGCGAGATAATTGTAGAGATTTCTGGATTATTTGAAAAAACTGAAAGAACTTTTGATGTTAAAAAAAGATTAGCAAAAGCAGCAGGGGAAGCAGTAAAGTCTTTGTTTCCTAATGCAAAAGTTGAATGTTTTGTTTACGCATTTTACCCTACCCTAAGTAACTTTTGGAAATCAGAATAAAAAATTTAACCCCGCGAGTCGGGGATTTTTATTTTTTGACAAAATCAATATATTCTTGTATATTATAATTAAATCTGTAACTTATGAACAAATTTTTTGAAAAGTCATGCTCGAAAGAAGAGCGGAAAAGAAGAAAATTTCTCAAAAATAAACACAAACAAGAGAGCCAGCAAACATTCCCAAAGCTGATCGACATTAGAAAAGACGAAAGGGTCTACGTAGATCCTTATGGTCGTTTCCAAATGACAACATATTAACCCACAAAACAATATTTTTATCCCGACAGAAGTCGGGATTTTTTATTTTATGATAAAATATTTTTTATGAATCATTTCGGAGAACATATAACAATCGACGGGTACGAAGGAAATGAAGAACTACTAAATAACAAAGAAGTGGTTCTAGATTCCTTAAACAATCTTCCTTCACTCCTTTCTATGCATAAGTTATCAGAACCAGAAGTTTACTTTGCGCCAGGAAATAATGAAAAGGACCCGGGCGGATGGAGCGGGTTTGTTGTTATAGAAGAAAGCCATATAAGCATTCACACTTTTCCAAAAAGAGGTTTCGTAAGTATCGATGTTTACACTTGTCAGAATGGGCTCGATAGAGAATTTATCGAAAATTATTTTAAAGAAAAATTTGAATTAAAAGATCTAGAAACTAATTTCATAATTCGAGGAACTAAATATCCAGAGAATAATATTTACTAATTTTTAGTCTTCTCCTTTTTCCAAAAAGATCGGCTCGATTTCATTCGATACACCAGAAATACGCAAAACATCTTTGTCTACTTTCTTGAGTTCTTTTCCAGAAGAGTTGTAATGATTTAGAACTGTTCCGAGAGAGCTACCGAGCTTGTTGTGATACTCCTCGTAGCTTTTCAGATGCTTTCCAAGCTCACCAACTCTTTTCACTATATCTTTGGCACTTTCTTCAATCTGCATAGCCTTTAACCCTTGCAGAACTGTCTGCAGATAAGCAAGGAAAGAAGTGGGGGAGACAATTATAACTTTATACTTGCTAGCTGCTCGCTGAATAAGGTTCTCTGTATCTTCAGTAACTGCTCCAATTTTATTTACAATCAAATCATAATAAATCGCTTCGTGCGGAATAAACATAAAAGCGAATTCCATTGTATTTTTTTCAGGTTGAATATACTTTGAAGTTTCAACAATTCTATTTTTCAAATCATTTAAGAAAACTTTTTCCAAACGATCTTTCTCTGCTGGATCACTTGTTTCGCTTATTCGATTGTAATTTTCGAGAGAGAACTTGGAATCAATCGGAATTATTTTGTCTTTTACAAACACAACCGCGTCAACAATAGTTCCATCTGGAAAAGGATATTGCATCTGATAACTTCCAGGTGGCATAACATTCTTCAGAAGTGTTTCGAGATAATATTCACCAAGGATTCCTCTTTGTTTTGGATTTTTTAGAATATCTTGAAGACTCTTCAATTGGTCAGTGAAAGAAACAACTTGTTTATTAGTCTCATCAAGACGAGTGAGGCGTTCTGTGATATCGCGAATTATTTCTTGAGATTCTTTTCCTTGATAACGAACTGTTTCTGTTAGTTGTTTCTGAGATTCACCGAGCTTAGCGTCTACAGTTCTGGTAAATTCATTCATTTGGGAAAGCAAAAGGTTTAAACTCTCGCCATTTATATGAGAAGAATCTGATTTTTTATTTCTAACCAAAAGGAAGACTACGGCTCCCGCCAAAAAACCTATAACAATCCAAAGTATTTGTTGCATAGAGATTATTATAACAAAAAAAGCCCGAGGGGGCTTATCTTAAAGTTCGCATATACGTTTTTGTATTTTTCAGCATGTCATGGGCCTGCTTCAATACATCACCGGCTATTCCAGCAGATAAATGCGTTGGATCAATCCCTTGTTCAGCAACAAATCTGATATCAAATTTCTTAGAAATTCCTTTTTCGGTCTCTTCAGGAGATAATTCAACCTCTGAAGAAATTAAATAGAAAGTTTCTCTGATTTTGTCATCATCAACATTTCCGGGAGCGCCTTTTCGATCCCAAAATACAAGAATTGTCTTTTGGGGGTCTTTATAAAGGCCCACTTTTGGTTTTTGCTGTAACTTATCGGCAGAGCCAAGTGTTGCGATTTTAAAGTTCAGAGCCTTTCCTTTAAAGGAAACTGCTTTTTGATTCTCTTCAATTCCATACTGTTTGGCGATGCTATCAAATAGATCAATAATCGCATCCATAAAGGTTCTTTTTTTAGTAGTATCCATATCTATTCTGTTTTTAATTTCCTATGATATTAATGAAAAAAGAGCGGATTGTCAAATGATTGACAAGGTGAAGGAATTATTATATTTTAAAGAAAAATTGAACATTATGAATGGCACGTTTTTTGTTCTTAAAGAAAGACTTCGTGGTGAAGCTTCTAATATTATGAGCTTTCTCAGCCTTGAAATGAGCGATCTGGGAGTAAACCTGGAAAAAGAATACGTCATTTCAATAAGTGATGAGGACTTTCGGATTGATTTTTTTATAAGTAGCTTTGGGTTAATGAATCCCCATTCGATAAATTTAAATTTTCTTAAAGAAGGAGAGGTAGAAGTGGGGAATCCCTGTGTATCTATAACAATCAGGTGGAATCTCGGCAGGAGAGTACATAAAATTGAAATTTCAGAAAGAACTTTTTTTAGTAAAAATTTCATGAATGCATTTGCTAATGTTTTTTCTGATACAAAGGCCTCAAAAAGTGCAACAGTAAAAAAATTTAAGGATCTTGAAAAAACCGCTTAATCAGCGGATTTTTATTTTCCCAAGAAACTCTTCAGTGTATGAACCCAATCCTCGTCTCCAATCTGGGGATTTTTTAGTTTTTCATTTAGAAGCCACTCGAGATATCCTTTGTCCTCGACTGCCACGTCCTCAATATTTTTTCCTTTGTGTTTTCCGAACGGAATAACCTTGATTATTGAAGGAGCTTTTGAGAAGATCGGAAGAGCGTCGTGTAGGGAAAGAGTGTCTTCGCCTGTGTAGATCT
>CALBMC010000112.1 GCA_937895685.1 uncultured bacterium
GAAGTTGTTTGGAATAGAAACAGCAGGGAAACCAACAATGTTAGCTGGAACAGTAAAAATATCTGAAAGATACATCTGAAGTGGATCAGATTTCTCCCCCACTCGGAATGCAGGAGACGGAGTTGTTGGAGTTGCGATCACATCTACAGATTTGAATACTTCAAGAAGTTCTTTGCGAATAGCAGTTTTCATATTTATAGCTTTCTTGTAGTAAGCATCATAGTATCCATGTGAGAGAACATAGGTTCCAAGCATCACTCTTCTTCTAGTTTCAGGGCCAAATCCTTCTCGACGACTCTTGGTATAAGTTTCAAATAAGTTTGGTGCATCTACCCTACCTCCATAACGAATACCCTCAAAACGAGAAAGGTTTGTAGAAACCTCTGCCGGCATAATGATGTAATAAACAGCCAGAGAAAAGTGCGTGAGGGGTAAATCTATTGGAACAATTTCACAACCTTCTTTTTCAAGTTTTGAAATTGTATTTTTAAAATTAGACAAAGTTTCAGGATCAATTCCATCTCTTTCAATCATTGTCCAAGGAACTCCTATTTTTTTAAATTCCCTTGTTTCTTCGTTTCTTAAGTTATCTGGAATTGAAGTGGCGTCGTTCTTATCAAAAAATGAAATAGCGTCAAAAACTATTTTTAAATCTTCAGAATTCTTTGTCATAGGCCCAATCTGATCGAGTGAATTTCCCATAGAAATGATTCCATGACGAGAAACGCTTCCATATGTCCCTTTATATCCAACAACCCCAGAGAATGCCGCTGGTTGACGCACAGAACCTCCTGTGTCGGTTCCTAGAGCAAAGAGACACATTCCAGAAGCGAGAGCTGAGGCGCTCCCCCCAGAGCTTCCTCCGGCAACTCGTGAAGAATCATATGCATTCTTTGTAACACCAAGACTGGAGTTCTCAGTAGAACTTCCCATGGCGAACTCATCCATATTTGTTCTTCCAATCACAACAGCTCCCATATCTATCAACTTCTTTATTACTTGAGAAGAATAAGTAGCGGTGTAGTTTGATAAGGCTTTTGAAGAAGCGCTTGCAATATGACCTTCAAATAAAATATTATCTTTTATTGCAAAAGGTATTCCTGTAAGAATTGTTGCCTTCCCTTCTGCGATCATTCTGTCAGCATTTTCAGCTTGCGCTTTTGCGTCAGAGAAAACTTCTATAAAAGCAAAGAGTTCATCGTTTCTTTTGTCTATATTTTCAAGACAAGCATTCAAAAGATCGACTGAAGAAAATTCCTTTGAAGAGAGGGCTTTATGAGCGGATGAAATTGTAAGATTTTTTATATCAATCATATAAATTACAAAACAGAAGGAACCTTGAGCGCGTCCTCGTCATTATCTGGAAATTGTTTTATTATATTTTCTCTACCGGCAAAAGAAGTAGCCTCGTCTGCCCTTGCGACATTCCGAACATCAGAAACAAAGTCTGACTCTGGAACATCAACAGAACGAATCTGATCAATGTATCCCAAAATTGAATCGAAATCCTTCTTTAGGTCTTCCATTTCCTGCTCGGTCATATCTATTCGAGCCAGAGTAGCTAGCTTTTTTATATCGCTTAATTCCATTTCTAGATTATAGCGTATTTTTAAAGAAAATTAATGATTTGACAATTTTCATAAACAGTGTATTATAAATAAAAATTTAGTATTATGAAAAATGCAATATTATTAACAATCAGTGCAGTTTTTTCTTTGCTGTTCTACTATGCAGCCTTCCCTTTAACT
>CALBMC010000113.1 GCA_937895685.1 uncultured bacterium
ATATTGGAGACGGTGTTTTCATTCCAATCATCGCGACGCAAAAGAGAAACATCCCGGATGTGTTCTAGGGCAAAAATTTTGTCCCGCAAAATTTTTGCCTCCTCAAACTTCTCCCGCTTGGCCAAAATGTCCATTTCCTTTTTCAAAGAAGAAATAAGGCTTCGCATCTTCCCGCCCAAAATCATTTCTATGTTTTTTATATTCTTAGAATATATTTTCACCGCATTTTCTGAAGTTGTATCTGGCGCAAGTCCAATCTGTCGCCAAAAAACTGCTTGAGAAGAAATCCTAGAGGACCTATCATCAAACGGAAAAATTCTTCTTATTATTTTCAGAACCTCTCGCAGAGATCCACTGCTTGGATATGGACCATAAACCGCACTGAACTCCTGATCTTTTATTTTGTATTTTGCAAAGCTGAAAGTTTTGTTTTTTATATCCAAATCTTTTTGACGAATAGTTAGAACTCGTGGAAACTTTTCTTTTGTTATAACAATTGTATTGAAACTCTTATCGTCTTTTTCTTTGGTGTTGTAATAAGGTTTCCATTTCTTGATTGCATTAACTTCTAGAATTATCGCCTCCAGAACACTGCCAGTTTCTTCCCACGCAATCTTCTCAGACCTGGTTACCATATCTAAAATGTGAACTCCACGAGTATTTATTATGTCTTTGGCAAAATAAGAAGTAACCCGATCTTTTAGATTGGTGGCTTTTCCTATATAAAGTATTTTCCCCTTATCGTCTTTGAAAAAATAAACCCCCGGCGCCTCTGGGAGCTTGAAGTTTTTTAAATCTAACTTTTTCACATCATCAATATAACATAATTGACTAAAAATATAAAAATGGTATAGTGACAAAAAACAGCAACGATGATTTATACAATAAAAAGCACCCCTGACAACACAGCACTACTCCGTGAATATTCTTTAAAAAATTTCACAGTTGGCGACGGAGACGAAAGCCCGAGTCAAAAAGTAGTCAGTCTTCAGTCTGCCCTTAAAACAATGGAGGATTTGTCAGATCGGAAGAGCACACGTCTGAACTCCAGTCACGCCAATGTATCT
>CALBMC010000114.1 GCA_937895685.1 uncultured bacterium
CGAAAACTTTCTCAGTAAAACTCTTTTCTGGAAATCTACCTAAGAGAAGGGGACAAGGGACTTATTCCGAGGGATCAGTCACTCAAATGAATCTAATCATTTCTAAATCTATCTTACCTTGGATGGATAAGAACAAGATCAATATCGGGAACCTTACCGAACTTTTACGAGGATCAATTCAGTATCTTACCGAAAGCCTTGATACGAAAACTTATTCAACCGTAAAGAAAGAGAAGTCGATTCTCTCCTCTTGGATTGCTTTTAACTTTGCAGTAAACCCAAAGAGGATTGAACTAGAACTTTCTGAAATTAAGATCCCTGAAATGGGAATAGATAAAACCGAACGATCAAAGAACCTTACCGATCTTAGAATCCTTCTCGATTCAATCGCAAATCCTAAACATAAACTCTTTTTGAAGTTTGCCTATTATTCAGGATGTCGAGTTTCTGAAATGATAAACTTGAGATTGAAAGACGGCAAGAAATCAAATGACGGACAAGAGATACATTTCTCTGTTATTGGCAAAGGGAACAAAGCGAGAATCATAAGAACACCTATCGCAATGTATAAAGAAATTGTAGAAACCTTTCAGCCATTGAATACAAAGAACAAAAAGAAATATCTGTTTTACAATCCCCGGAACAAAGAGGGAAAGTTTTCACGCCAATTTATATTTGATCTAACGAACAGTAAAGGGGGAATATCTCCTCACCAACTAAGACACTCAAGAGCAACCCACTTAGTAGAGAAAGGTGTCCCGATCAATGAAGTATCCGAACTTCTCGGACACTCTTCTATCGCCACCACGACAAAGTTTTACATTCATTCAAAAATCAAATCAGAAACATTGAAAAAGGACATACTGTAATGGTAGCAAAGAAACCAAAGAAAACCGAGAAGACCAAAAAAATGAACTTCCCTTTACCGTTGGATGTTTACGACGGATTGAAAGCGAAAGCCGATAGCGAAAACCGATCAATGGTAGGACAGCTTATTTGGATTCTAAGAAAAGAACTCGGACTTATTAAAAGCGACAACTAACAAAACGAACTCTTGGGAAGCTGGAACTTCCCAAGGTTCTAATCAGATTCAACCACAGGAGGATTGAAAATGACTATCAAAACAACACCAAGAAAAAGCGAGACCGTCAATAACAAGATGGATCAAACCAAAGAGGATTTGAAATGAAATCAATCGCTATTGTAAATCAAAAAGGGGGAAGTGGAAAAACTACTTTCTCTTCCTTGTTAGTAAAGGCACTCTCCGAAAAAGGGAAGTCTGTATTGGCGATTGACTTAGATCCTCAAGGGGGACTCTCTACAATTTATTTAGGTGAGAGTGATAAACCAAGGAAAGGACTCTTTGAATTTTTAGTGAATAAAGATTTAGAGGGAAGTATTCACGAAACCCAAGACAATCTTTTCGATGGGAAAATAGATGTCCTTCCGAGTGATTACAGGGTAGACAAAATCTTTCTTTCACTTTCTCCTTATGCTTTAAAGAATCTTTCCTCTCTTCCTTATGACTTTTGTATTTTGGATACTCCCCCCACCGTGCAAGGTATCACCAAAGCCGGAATGATTTTTGCGGAAAGGATTTTGATTCCAACTGAAATTTCGATTCAATCGAAAGCACCAAGTCTTTACACCATTGACTCAATCTTGGAACTCGAAAAGACTCCTGAAATAGTTTTTAGTGGATGGAAAGATCCGGGGGACAAGGGAGGCTATCAAGCAAACCTAAATAAAGATTTTCAGGAAACATTTTCAAAGTATCTTGTAGGAAACATTCCAAGGAACTCTTCTACGGTTTCCTTTGCAAGTGAATGGAAAAAAGCCACGTCCACCCATAGAGACGGAATCCTTAAAGCAATGAATGAGATTTTAGAAGGTAAGAAATGAAATCGACTTACGAAAGTTTTTTTAATACAGAATTAGTTTCAGAAATCAAAATTTCACCTGAATTAGAAACCGTTCAAAAGTTAATGCCAATCTCTCAAGAAGACTACAATAGATTGAAACAGTCGATTGAGAGAGACGGTAAGATAAGAGAGCCATTGAAAGGCTATCAAGACAAAGTAGGGAATTTCTTTTTACTCTC
>CALBMC010000115.1 GCA_937895685.1 uncultured bacterium
ATTGATTGGATAAACAGAACGACCATAACTGGAACCTTGATTGGTAAAGAAGAATTTCACGGCAAAGGATATGCAACCGATGCCAAGAAACTTTTACTAAAATGGTTGTTTGAGGATTTAAATCTAAGAATAATTTATTCTAGAGTCTATGGTTTCAACAAAGCCTCTCTCCGTTATGCTGAAAAATGCGGATACAAAGAAGTCGCCAGATACCCAGAAGCAATTTTCCGAAACGGAGAATACCACGACTTTGTAACACTTCAGATAACGCAGGAAGAGTGGTTTTCTAAGAAATAACTCTACCCCACCTCTTATTAAAGGGGGTGGGTTTTTGTTTAATTGACATTCGACTTAAAAAAGAAGATACTCCTAAAAAATTGATCTTATGAACAGAATTATAGTGATTATTTTGGCCGTAATCCTAACAACAGGTTTAGTTGGTGCCATTCTTTTGTGGGGAATAAATGAATTTAAAGAAAAGGAAAAAGCAAAAGAGGAAGTTTCAATTCTCCTTATCCAAAAAGAAAAGAAAATCGACTCTCTCGAAAGAGAGCTCGAATACTCAAAAGAGTTAATTGAAACCCTACAGTTTAACAAAAAGGATTCGTATTATTTCTATGATATGAATGAAAAAAGATATTTTTGTTTTGGCGGGGTTGTTATTATAAAAAAATTCACCAACGACCAACCACCAGAACTTTTCGAAGACTGGACAGAGGATGTAGAACTGGCAAATTATTAAAACCCGCAGGTTGCGGGATTTTTTATTTTTAAAAATTAAAATTCCAACTTTTGTCGAAATAAAAAAACCCGTAAATTAAACGGGAATATTTTTTCTTAATTCTGGGAATAAAGAGATGAAGGCAACTTTAGCTGAACCCTCGTTACAAAGTATCGGTTTATAAAGAGAGTCCGATTCTCCCTCTTCGTCAAAAAACACTTGAGGTATCTTTGTTAATTCCCTTGCTACCTTGGTTATTTTACCTTGGTAACTTTTATTTTCTTTTTTCATATTCAACTATTTTTATCATCTTAACAAAAGAAGACCTTTTTTAAAAGGAAATAAAAAACCGCGCAGAATTCTGCGCGGTCGCCATATAAATGGCTCATAACTTAATTTTCTTCAAACTCTTTGATGAACTTTCTTACCATCTTTTCCTGAGTTTCCTTCATCTCTTTTTTACCGGCATATGAATTGCTGGTAAATTCATTGATTTTTTGAAGCACAGAATTTTTCCTTGTAACTAATTTGGTCAAGAAAGATATTTTTGCTTTCATAATTTCTTCCTTTGCTTCATATTCCTTAGTTATACTTTCAGCTTCTTTTACCAGATTTTCAGCACGAGCTTCAGCGTGAGCTTTGTTAAGCTCAAACATTTCTTTTTCATTATTCATTCTGGCAACTTCACCATCATGAATTTTCTTTGCAGAGGCTGTTAAAGTCTCCTGATATTCACCGGCATAGTGTTCTTCGAAGCTCAGTTTTAACTGATTTTCGTAAACCCCCGGTTTGATCATCAACTTCATTAAAATTGGTGAAGTTTCAATCAAAAATATCATAAACCAAACCGCCCAGATAAGAAATGAATTGTTTCCAGACTTTAAGTCCTTCAATGCATTAAAGCGATCCTGAAAGCCATAAGTTGTATTATCGCTAACACTTTTTAAAGCTTCAGTTTCTGCTTTATCAAGCTCAGCTAAATCCTTTTTATGCTGATCAAGGAACCGTTTATATTTCTGCTGTTCCTCAGCAAACGCCATTGCAGAAGGGCTTTCAACGCGTAATCTTTCATATTCCACCTGCATTGCTGCGAGGCGTTGTTTTTCAGATTCAAGATACTCTTCTTTTTTCTTCGCTGCGGGTCCATACCCTTTTTTCCCGCTTCCTACTAATCCTTCAATCTCACCAGCAATGGCCTGTTCCTGTGCACGAACACTGTCAGACAAAGCATCTACCTCCGCACGAATTGATTCGAGGTAATCGTTTTGCTTTCCCGAAGCAGCGTCTAACTTAGCTTTCGCTTCATCTAATTCAGCATAAAGAATATTTTTTTGATTTTGGATTGAGTCTTTTACCTGCACAGATTCGATCCGTGCTTTTTCTACAATCACCTTGTCAATTTCTGTTTTGAAGATTTGAATCTCCAATGAAATTGCAACAAGATATGACGTAAAAAATATAAATGTAAATCTTACGATCATCATTCCTATATCCATAAACCAGTTTCGTTTACCACCATTGGCGTAGTTGCGGTCCATTCCGCTAATAAAACCACGATCCAGTGAAAGGATAAAACCTGCCCACAAAATGGCAATGGCTACAATAATTCCAACATTCGATACGAACATTGGAGCCATATTGGCCATGCCAACTCCGGCAATAATACATACAAGTAACATTAAAACTCCAAGAGAAGCTTTAACATTGATGTCGCCAGATGGGCAACGGGAAATTGTTTCGCGATCACAACCACCTAGGGTTGCGAAAAAAATGCGAATCTGACTACCCAAGTTTTTAACCTGAGAGCCAAAAGTCGTTTGGTTTTCGTTGTTATTCATTTTTCAAATTGTTTGAATATATGATAGCACAAAAGGCCAGAAAAGTCAACCCCTACAGGCTTATACCTAGAGTATCTAGAAGGTGCTTATTTACCCTGTTTCCAAAGGGTTTTTGCTAAAAATAGACAATAAAAAACCGCCCCTACTAAATTTCGGAGCGGTCCACATTTGAAAACCCAAATAAATTATTTTTTGATGAGGGTGGTTTCCGTTGTTCCCTCGCCAATGTTTACATCTTCTATCCACACCACGTCTCCGGCTTTCACCTTCGGTGCATCGTTGCCATTTTCATCATCTTCATACAACTGACTTATGTAAATGTCATTCGCATGTTTGTCTTCACTTCTAATTAATGCAGTAGTATGTATTCCTATTTTAGTTTCTTTTCCAGAATCATCACTATAAGCAGGAATGTTTTCTATTAAGATAACTTTATAAGGAATATCTCTGTCAGCATTATTAAGTGTTTTCAAAGAGTATTGATGTAACAACGGGTCAGGACAGTTATTTTTTTCTTCTTCTTTTTCTGCTTTGAGATTTTGAATTTCAAGACGCAGACTTGCGATTTCGTTGTCCAAAATTTCAATGGTGCTCTTATAAGTGGAGCACGCATCTGTTGGTTGTCTTTCACGGGAGCTTCCTCCACATGAAGTTAAACCAGTTATCAGAATTAAAGAAAAAACAGTTGCGAAAAATAATGTTTTGTTTTTCATTTGTTTTGGTATTTAGTTTTGTGAATTTACAATTGTTTACTATGGTAGTATAGCATTTTAATGTGGTTTTGTCAAGTGAAAAAAGCCCTATTTCTAAGGCTTTTACCACGCTTATCTCCTTCTGTACCCTGTATTAATTCAAGCTACCCTTATCCCCTACCTTCAATAAGATATTTCTTTGGGTTTTCAGAAAGATCTAAGAAATGATCAACTGATTCTTTTAGAGTAATTGAGGCAGATTGCCCGAAAGTACAAGCTTCCATTTGAGTTGTTTGCCGTAGATATTCTACAAGCGGAACAAAGTCTCCGTCTCCAGTCATGAGAATAATTGCGTCTACCTTGGGTGCCATAAGCATGGCATCTACTGCCATTCCAATATCCCAATCGGCCTTCTTTGATCCATCGGAAAAAACTTGTAGACCTTTGACTCTAGTCTCAATCCCTGCTTTATTAAGTGCATCAAAAAATGCCTGTTCTTCTTTTGAATCAGAATCAATGACATAAGCAATAGCCCGAACAAGCTTTCTACCTGCAACTGCTTCCTTCAAAATATTTCCGAAGTTTACTTTTCTTTTGTATAAATTTTTTGCGCTGTGATACAAATTTTGTGTATCGATGAAAACAGCAACGCGCTGTTCTTTGTGTTTAAAAATTGCCATAAATGTTATTTTAAAAAATTAAATGAATAAATTAACTATAGTATAAAACGTTAGCATCCTGCCCCGTAGCAAGTTTATTGTTTAGTGTGCAATAAACTTTGCTGTGGGGTGTTTAAAAATAGCCATAAAATAGGTTATAGGTGCCAGGTTACAGCTTTTAGCTTAAAACCAAAATACCTATATATTTTTCTTATAAAAATTCCGACGCGCAATAAGGAGAGAAAATCAAATCGCCCCTAAGGGCGAAGTGATTATGATTTTAGTATTTTTGAAATTTTATCAAAAGATTTTTTGTCGCTTTTTTCAAGATTTTTCATAATCTTTCTTCTTTCAGCAACCATTTTGATAAGTCCACGGCGAGAACCATTGTCTTTCTTGTGTTTCTTCAAGTGACCCGCTAGTTCATCTATTCTTGTAGACAAGATTCCAACTTGAACAGGATCTGAACCAGTGTCAGTTTCGTGCTTTTGGAAGCCTTTTATTACTTTTTGTTTCTTTTTTGTGGTAAGCATAAAATTTGTTTCGCCTTATTGCGTTCCAATACTTTAGCATACTTTAAGAAATTTTGCAAGCCCCCTACACCTTTCATCTCATAGTCTTAAGTTATAATTAAAATATGTTCTATCTCTATATATTAAAGAGTAAAATCGACAAAAAACTCTATATTGGCTCAACTGACAACTTAAGACGAAGGCTTTTAGAGCATAATAGTGGGAAGGTAAAATCTACTAGACCACGTAAACCCTTTGAACTTAGATATTATGAAGCTTTTTATAAAGAAATAGACGCACGAAAAAGAGAAGAGTCTCTAAAAAAAGACGGGAAAGCGCTTGGTCAACTAAAGAGAAGGATATCTGAAAGCCTTCAATGAAATAAAAGGTGTGGGGGCAAGCCCCCTACCTAAAATACAAAATCGACCCTAATCGGTCGATATTTTCACCCCAAAACACTTATCCATCATCTTTATCCATCCTTTTTCTTCGTTCTTTATCCAAATAACCTGAGATAAAAATAGTAAAGTCGAGACTAAAACTACAACCATGTGATTATTTAAATCTAAGTCAAAAACCACCACTACCACAATCTCTGTTACCATCAATAGGTACACAATTACTATCATATTAATGATAAGTCCTAAAAAAATATTAATTTTCATAAAGTTCATTTTGTCTATTTATACCATCTTTAAGATACTAAATACAAAATATGTTGTGCGACACTAAAAAAATGAGATAATAGGATCAATGAACGACCTGCAAAAACTAAAAAGAGAGTTTCTAGAATCGATTGAAATTGAAAAAGGAAATAGTCTTAAAACAGTCGAAAACTATGATCGCTATCTGACTCGATTTTTTGAATTCTCAAAAGTAAAAACACCAAGCGATATAAACGATGATAATATTCGTGAATATAGACTTAGTCTAAATCGTGCACCGGGAGTAAAAGTTCGTGGACAAGCAAGTGCCACAATGAAAAAAAATACTCAGAACTATCACTTGATTGCTCTCAGGGTTTTTCTTAAATACCTTATGAAACGAGGAGTGAAGTCTCTCTCCCCTGACAAAATAGAGTTGGCAAAAATTCGAGAAAGACACATTGATCTTATATCGATAGACGAACTTGATAGATTAATGAAAGCACCAGACTTAACAAAAGAAAAGGGCCTTAGGGATAAAGCCATTCTTGAATTGTTTTTTTCAACTGGACTTCGTCTTTCAGAACTTTGTTCACTTAATCGAGATCTGGATTTATCAAAAGAAGAATTTTCAATTAGAGGAAAAGGTGAAAAAGTTCGAGTCGTTTTCCTTTCTGACTCAGCGAAAGAGGCAATAAAAAATTATTTATCGAAAAGAAAAGATATGGACGAAGCAATGTTTGTTGATCTATCAAGAAGAAGTGGTAAAGGATCTCGCGGGAGACTCACTCCAAGATCAATAGAACGAGCGGTAAAATTCTACGCAATCAAAGCCGGTATTTCAAAAAGAGTTACTCCTCACGTTTTGCGCCACTCTTTTGCAACAGACCTTCTTCAAAATGGCGCAGACATAAGAAGTGTGCAGATGATGCTTGGACATGCGAACATTTCTACCACTCAAATATATACCCATGTAACCGATAAGCAATTAAGGGATATACACAAGAAATTCCACTCAAGAAAATAATTCCGTGAGATAATAAATAAACAATGGAAGACCAAAGAAAAAACTTTTTTTCACAAGCATATTTAACTGGAACAGATACATGGACACTAAATGATTACCGAGACGTTCTAGAGCCATTTATATCAAGATTGCCAAACGATTCACTAATACTAGATCTTGGTTCTGGACGTGGCAGAGTGGACTTTTTACTTGCTAGAGAAGGAGTAAAAATAATCGGACTTGATTATGTTCCTCAGATTGTTGAAAAAAATAACATGGCGGTAAAGATGGAAGGTTTAGAAAAAAGTCTGAGATTTAAAACAGGAGATGTATTGGATATACCTTTTACTGACTCATCATTCGATGCAATCTTAGACATTGGAACACTTCAGCACCTGAGAGTTTCCGAGTGGGAAAATTATATAAGCGAAATAGCCAGAGTTACAAAACCAGAAGGTTTGGTTCTATTAATTGAATTATCAAAAAACAACACAACTTATGGTCCTGTAAAACCAAAAGAAAGTAGTAGTCCAGACTTCTTAATTCATGAAATGCATTATCACTTTTTTACCAAAGAAGAACTTGGAACCATGTTTGTAAAAGACTTTGAAACAATTGCTCTTGTTGAACAAATAATGGGAGAGGATAAAGCTCTAAGATTTGTAACCGTTTTAAGAAGAAAGTAATTCCTTTGCGCCACCCAGGACAATACCTGCTGAATATTAAATAAATAAAAAAAACCGCACCCTGCCAGGCGCGGTTTAAACTTGAAAAATGTTCAAGTATGAAAAGAAAATTTTTTAAAAGCTCCCTTCACCGAAGGACTCGGATCCAGGAGCTATCCCCATGAAAACACATCTTTATGTTGAGGCCGGTTTAAGAACCGACCGGAACAATTTCTTGCTATAATCTACTCTTTTTGAAAACTTTGTCAAACAGCCAACCAATAATGAAACCAGTAAGTAACAGTCCAAAAAAATATCCCAAAGTTATGAGGAAAGATACTTTTGCACTATTTTCTAGGTTTGTTAAATTATTAGCGAAAACAAAAACAAACCAACATCCTATAACAACCCCGGCAAAAGTGTTAAGGAAACTGAAAAATCTTACCTTTTTCTCTTCAGTGGTTAATATCATTAAAGTTAAGATTAAACAAAAAAGGATTACTATGGATGTAACCACCCACCAATCAAATTTATACAAACCAACTATACTATTACCTTTAAGACCTGCGTCAGTAAGGGGCATTAAGATTATATGAGCCAAGGCAATTACCCCGCTCACAATTGTGCGTGTTTTTATCATAAAAGAACTTTTGTCTAAATAATTACATAAATCTAAAAAAATAAAAACCGCCCACTGAGGAGTGAGCGGCTAACCAAAACAGGCTTTCCAATGGCAAATTGGTATGCCTAAATATATTAAAATAAAAATTATCTTCTGGTAACATTATAGCAAATTGATAGAGATTGTCAAGTCTCAATAATCCACGAAATAAACTAAAATAAGCTAATGAGAGTTATTTCTTGGAACCCCACAGCAATCCTTCACTTGGCTCAGGATGCTACGGGGCGAGATGTGCTAGTTTTATTATTAACAAAAATTAAAACAACCTAACCTATTCGATATGAGAGTTATTTCTTGGAACGTTAATGGGATCCGTGCGGTGCACAAAAAGAACCTATTTGTGCCTTTTGTTAGTAAATACAAACCTGACATTATCTGTCTTCAAGAAACAAAGGCTGAAAAAAGTCAGTCTGAAGTTGATTTGAAAGATTACGAAGAATACTGGAATTCGGCTTCAAAAAAGGGTTACAGTGGAACTGCTATTTTTACAAAAATAAAACCAGAAAAAGTTCTTCTGAATTT